>CANFCB010000043.1 GCA_947445025.1 Myxococcales bacterium | reverse complement strand
TGGTATTAGCACTCCAAGAACCAGGCCCGGCATCCGCCCAGGCGTCTGTGAAATAAATTTCGTATTCTGAGTTTGCAGGATTATAGGAAGGAAGTGATGGAGAGTAAGGCGGGGTATTAAAGTGAGCGAATCCATAGTTGATATGTGTAATATTACCAGCATTAATTTGCTCACTTAGTTGAGTTCGCATGGCATCGATAACTGTTTGGGTAAAAGCTCCGGTAGGGGCAGCTGGACAGGTACCTGCAGGCTCGCTCCAACTTCCCGGATGATAAATTGACCAGTTGTCCAGATAAACCACCGAGCGTTGCGCTGGTACAGCTTCTCCCAAAAGCCCTTTTGTCTTGCTTTGTTTTTGACCTGTGCAATTTAACAGTAATAAAGCTGTAAGACATGCAGTAAATAAAAGCATGCGCTTGCTAATTTTCATGTAATTATCCTCCACTTGAACGTTGTCTTTCGATTGTCTAATTATAGTGGAATACAAGTCAAGCTAGTATGACCAAATTGTTTATGCATCACTTCAGGTGTCAGGACAGTACGACTGAGACCATCGGCAGCGACTAAGCCTTTTGCCAGCACGATGGTCCTGTCTGCTAAACTTTTAGAAAGCGCCAAGTCGTGCAATGTCACAATAATAATTTTGCCCAGCAGTGAACGCCTCTTTAGGATACTAGCCAAAGCATGACGATGGCGCAAATCCAGTCCAGCGTCGGGCTCGTCTAAAATGTAAACCTGGGCTTGCTCGTCGATTAAAGCGCGCGCAATATGTACGCGTTTTTTTTCTCCGCCCGAAAGATTTTTAAAAGAGCGGCCAATCAGATGAGAGATACTGAGTTCGTCACAAATTTTTTCAACGCGCATAAAAGTCAATTTGTCGAGGAGTACATGAAATCCGAGACGAGCCGCCAAGCCTTGTGCGATGCGTGCTTCGACGCGTAAATCATCGGGCGTCTGTTCAGTTTGTCCAATGAAAGAAATCAGACAAGCGCGTTGCCGATTTGATAAACTGCATAGATTAGTATCGCCCAGCATAACCGTTCCATGCCGGGGAGGCTGAACGCCGCTTATGCAATTAAGCAGACTTGATTTGCCGACGCCATTTTCTCCAACTAAGGCGGTAATTTGGTTAGGCAAAAAATCTAAATTTAAATTGGAAAACAATTGGTTTTGCCCTGCGCTTAATTCTAATTGCCGCGCGCTTAAAATAACTCGCATCACGAAGTCCTGTAACGAAATAATGCCCAGGCAAACACGGGAGCGCCAATCAGTGCAGTCAGAGCTCCAACGGGAATTTCGGTGCTCAAATAAGTAAAAGCAAAACGGCTTAATGCGTCAGCGACCACCAATAAAATTGCACCGAGCAAAGTTGATGCCGGAAGCAAAATACGCAGCTCACAACCGATATAAAGACGCAGCAGCTGCGGAACCACCAAACCCACAAAACCAATCATGCCACAAAAAGCCACAGTGACGCCGACCATGAGACTGATAGCCAGATAGCTCCAACGCTTCACTTGTTTGCTGTCAACACCTAAGCGTATTGCTTCTTCTTCACCCATGCTCATGAAATGCAATGAGCCCATATTGCTAATTAGAATAAAAACACCGACGCCGACACATAGAGCAATAAATCCTAAGACATCCCAAGAAACATAATTAAGATTACCCACCAACCAATAAAGCAACGCTTGGGTTTTTTCAAAAGGAGCGATGATCTTCACCATAGTGATAAAGGCTCCCGCAAAAGCATTTATAGCAATGCCTGCTAGAAGAACCGTCGCTGTGTGCTGGTTTTTTCTAAAAAAATAAGCCAGCATTAGCGTGGTAAAAAAAGCGCCAGTCATAGATAAAAGCGGGACAGCAAAAAGAAAAGCATGATTTAAAAAAACTAGAGCCAGCGTGCCACCGATAGCACTGCCGCCAGACACGCCAATTATGTAAGGATCTGCCAAGGGATTTTGCAGCAAGGCTTGCAGGGCACAACCAGACGACGCTAGTGCTGCACCTACCAGAGCGCTTAAAAAAACGCGACTTATTCTTAAAGACAAAAGCGGGTTTTTATGGTCGAAAAGATCTAAATTATCAAATCCGTTAGGCCCTACTTTAAGTGCTACCCATATCGATATGATCAAAAAAAGCGTAAGCGCTAAAAGCAGATAGTGTCTTAAAATTGCAGATTTCATTTTGTTGCAATAACCAAACTAGTTGTTTGATATCTTCTATAAGGTAAGGACCGGGTCTTTGCAAAATAGATTTTGCAGGAGCCAGTAGCAGGGTATTTTTGAAAGCAGACTGTTGCAAAAGCGGCGCCAAGTGTCCGCGCAAGGCTTGCCGCAGCTCAATTCCTTCCGTTGCAATAATAGCCCGAGGTGGATTCTGCAGCATGCCTTCTATGGACCAGACAGGCCAGCGCGGCGCAGATTTCGGAACAGCAGATTTGGCACCAATTAGTTCTAAGGCTTCGCTCGCAAAGGTATGAGGACCGGCGACAATAAACGGCGAACTGCCGATGACCAGTAAGATCAAGGCAGTTGGGGAGCAAGATACGCTCTTTTTTAAAGTGGTTAACTCTTGATCAAATTGCTTTAAAAAAACCTGGGCACTTTTTTCACGTTTTAGCACACGACCAATCTGCAAAAGACTTTGGCGAATATCGGCAATGGTATTATTTTCGATGGTCAGCGTCGCGATTTTGCGTTTTTTCAACTGAGCCAGTAATTGTACATGACTGGGAATTTTCATGCCGACAACTAGATCAGGTTTCAACAATAAAACGGCTTCAAGTTGCGGATCAATAAAGCCGCCAATCTTGGCAATTTTTTTGGCAGCGAGAGGACGATCACAAAAACGCGTCACGCCAACTAATTGATTTTCTGCTTGCAGAGCAAACATGCTTTCGGTGATCACGGGAGCCAGCGAAACCACACGTTTGGGTGAGGAATTTGTCATGCCTACACTGGCGTGACAAGCGAGGCATAAAAAAAAAGCAAGACGCATCACGGTCCCATGACTTGAATTAATTTAAGCAAACATGGGGCGGTTTTAGTGCTTACCCACAACAAGTCAAATGCTATTTAATTTTGAACATCTGCTTTTGCTGGGGCTATATCACCGGTTGACATTAAGCGCGTAGAAATTTAGTAATAATTTGGGCTGGCGTAGCTCAATGGTAGAGCATCTGCCTTGTAAGCAGGAGGTTGCGGGTTCAAGTCCCATCGCCAGCTCCATTTTTTTTGCGGTAACAGGAAGAATTTTGTTGCTCCATTAAAAATAGGGGTTTAAGAGAGCTAGACTGTTATGGAGGGATG
>CANFCB010000042.1 GCA_947445025.1 Myxococcales bacterium | reverse complement strand
GACGCAATTCGTGATATTAATGCACCACCACCTCCCGCGACCGCATCGGTGGCAATTGTCTATAACCCCATCGACAATGAAGGGACGCCTTCAGTGACGCCTGATGATGTTAAATACTTGATCTCTTCGGCGGTAGAGGATTTATCGCCTGCCAGCGTAACAGTAGTCATGGCCTCGAATGTCCCCATGAAGTTAATTGATGTTGCTAGAAATGTGCCGAAAAAATCTGTTGCTAAACCGACAGCAGCAGCATCAACAGATAGTTCTACCCCTCCGGCATCGGGAACGCCTACATCATCGTCTGCCGGCGATTCTATGTCAGCAAGTGGACATCATCGTTCAGATAATTTGGCATTGTCCTCATCAATAAAAGCCAAAGAAGAAGAAGATTCAAAAGGGCGTTTCCTGATTTGGTTGTTTGCAGCTCTGGCTGTGCTGGGGCTTTTGCTTGGCACTTTTGGCTTGATACGTGCTGTTTCCTTGCGTACCAAAATTGACAAAATGCAAAAAAATATTGAGGGAAATACCCCGAATACGACGGCAGAAATCGTCGCAGCCGTTACACCAAAGCCGCCTGAAGCTGGAGTACCAGGTGCTTGAGCTTGTTGTTTTAAGGTCTGAGGGAGTAATATGGCAATTGAATTGCTGGAATCTTTGAGTGTCAGAAATCAAAGCTTGCTCTTGATGCTCCTCTTATTTGCAAGCAAAGAGCATGAAAAGCTTTTGGATTATCTGCCCAAAGAGGAGGCCAATACTCTCAAGGAGTTAGCGGCTTCGTTTTTAGCGATGGAGAGAAAAGATCGGATTCAGCTTTTAGTGGCACGACTCAAGCAGCTCCTCGTGTATCAGTCTCAATCTCCATTGATGACGATTGAGCCAAGTTGGATAATTGAAGCTTTAAAAAAAGAAACACCGTTTATTTCTAAAACAATATTTGCTTCTTTTTCGCCACAGATTTTTCGGCAGTTAAAACAGCGTTTGGGTGATAAAATAACCGGTTTTAACGAGGACGTGACCATAAGCGAACCTCTTAAGCAAATTGTGATAAAAAGTTTTGAAAAACAGTTTGCGACAATGCCTTATGAAGAATTTAGCAATGAGCTCATGTTTCGAGATTTAATTTTGCTAAATGCTAGAGATTTAATCAAACTCTCAAGAGAGGTTGGTAAAATAAGTTTAGCTACGGCATTTTCTAAAATTGGCCTACAAAACACTGCGCAATTTTTGAGCCTCTACCATCAGGCGATTCAAGATGAGGTTATCGCTGGCATGAAAGATGCTAAAGGCAGTGATTCGTTCGAAGAAGCAACTGCAAAACAGTTCTTGGAAGTGGTCTTTACTAATTTTCACAACGTAGAAGATCTATTCCAAAAAAGTGGTTTGTATTATATCGCATATGCCATAAAAAAAGAGGACAGTCTTTTTGTCCGCCAGCTGGCACAACGGTTTCCTTATGCGCATGGTCAAATGCTCTTAGAATGTAGGAAAATTATCTTGAAAAATGGTTTTATCGAGTCATATATTGAAAAAAGACAAAAAAGCATATTGTTAACAATCGTTTTATTGTCTTCACAAAAACAAATTGATGGACGCTTTTCTCAATGTACGATTTCCGTGTAATTCAATTAATTTTATCGGCACACTTTTGGCCTTTTTTGTTCGGATCTGGGGCTATGCATGAACAAAGAGTGTGCGAATTTTCTCAAAACAACTCTGACCAGAGTGCTTTCTATTGTGATACTAATTTTAACGATTGTTTAAGTGGCGCCACTGGCGACGTTACTTGTTTAAATAATATATGCGGAGAAGATAGTACAGAAACCATTTATCACTTTACCAAAGATGGTAGGCAAAAAAAACGAAACGTTGAATTGCGTACTTGGGTATTGGAATCACTTCCTAATGCTCATATCGATTTTAACGAAAGTTTACTCGCTGCTGTTCGCAAAAATCAAAAGTTTTTGCAAGGTCGTTCACAAAAAAAAGTAGTGGATGGCCTCGTTGTGAAAGATGCCGATTTACGCACCGCCTTAAAGCAATTGAGAGCGGATATTAAAAATAAAAATTTGTCGTCGTTTAAAGCATATCGGCTCAATGGCAAAGATGGTCGTGGTAATGTGCAGTTTACGGCTTATTTTACGCCAATTATTAAAGCCAGACGCAGTGCCGACGAAGAATATCGGTTTGCTTTGTACAAGAAGCCCGCGTTAAAATTAGCGGACGACTTATATCCAACCCGTGAAGAAATAGACGGGCAGGGGGTTTTGCTTGGAAAAAATTTGGAACTCGCCTACATCAAAAATCCCTTCGATGCTTTTACCATGCAGGTGCAAGGCTCTGGATTGGTGGTATTTGAAGACGGCACTAGTAAACTATTGGCATTTGATGGCAGGAACGGGCACCCCTATGTCAGCATCGGTCGCTTGTTAGTTGAAGACGGACATATCGCTGCCAATCAAATTTCCCTCGATAACATTGGACAATGGTTCGAAAAAAATCCAGACAAACTAGAACATTATTTATACCAAAATCCTTCTTATATATTTTTTAAAGCCAAGGGCCAAGAACCAAAAGGCTCCACGGGCGTTGCATTAGTGCCGCTGCATTCGATTGCTGTGGATCCCGAGGTCATTCCTTATGGGAGTATTTTGTTAGCCAAGGTGCCTATTCTCAACGATAAAAACCAGCTGGCCAGCCACGAATGGCGGTTGCTCTTTGCACACGATACCGGTTCGGCCATAAAGGGTACCGGGCATGTTGATTTGTATATGGGCATCGGCGATGAAGCCAGGCGTAAATCCAGCGCGTTGCATCATTACGGTGAAATCTGGCTTCTGCTCAAAGAATAAGATAGGCCGACTCCGGTAAAATCTGTCCACCGTCTACCACAATGGTTTCACCAGTAATGTGTTTTGCCTCGTCCGATGCTAAAAATAAAACTGCAAATGCAACATCCATCCCATCCGGTCATAGCGTTCCATGCCCTTGCTGGCGCCCGTTACAATTGCAACTTTTCCTGCCAATCTTTGACTTATGTGAAAACACCAAAAAGAGCATCGCTGCGTAAAGATTTCTGGTCGTCATTGCGAGGAGCGAAGCTACGTGGCAATCCAGTTTTTTTTGCTCTGGATTGCTTCGCCTTCGAGAGCTAGTGACGAATCCAGATTGAGCGCCATTAGGCGTGCTTTTTGCTAGCCTGGGCCATGGCCTAAAGCCGTACGAATAATTTATTGTCCAAAAAATTGCATCTCCCAACAGCTGCAGTTATTATCTAAAAATGGAGCACAATCAGATCCAAAAAATTACGTCAGCGCTTACGCAAGCATATGCTTGGGTAAAATCGCGGCGCAAGCAGTATCCGGATGCGGATGATGTTTGGTCGCTGCGTCGTGATTGGATGACTACCGAGCCGCAATTGGCGCAGACCCTGGCAGCTGG
>CANFCB010000041.1 GCA_947445025.1 Myxococcales bacterium | reverse complement strand
TCGAATTAAACCACATGCTCCACCGCTTGTGCGGGCCCCCGTCAATTCCTTTGAGTTTTAATCTTGCGACCGTACTCCCCAGGCGGAGTGCTTAACGCGTTAGCTTTGGCACTGCAGGGGTCAATACCCACAACACCTAGCACTCATCGTTTACGGCGTGGACTACCAGGGTATCTAATCCTGTTTGCTACCCACGCTTTCGCGTCTCAGCGTCAGTTGTCTTCCAGATGGTCGCCTTCGCCACAGGTGTTCCTCCCGATCTCTACGAATTTCACCTCTACACCGGGAATTCCACCATCCCCTCCGACACTCTAGTCTAGCAGTATCAGACGCAGTTCCTCAGTTGAGCCGAGGGATTTCACGTCTGACTTACCAAACCGCCTACACGCGCTTTACGCCCAGTAATTCCGAACAACGCTTGCACCCTCTGTATTACCGCGGCTGCTGGCACAGAGTTAGCCGGTGCTTCCTTTGAGGGTACCGTCAATATCGTTAGTTAGACGACTTTTTCGTTCCCCCTGACAGAGCTTTACAACCCGAAGGCCTTCATCACTCACGCGGCATTGCTGGTTCAGGCTTTCGCCCATTGACCAATATTCCCCACTGCTGCCTCCCGTAGGAGTCTGGGCCGTGTCTCAGTCCCAGTGTGACTGGTCGTCCTCTCAGACCAGTTACCCGTCGTAGCCTTGGTGGGCATTTACCCCGCCAACTAGCTGATGGGACGCGGACTGATCATTCGGCGCGAGTTGCCCCGCTTTCTTCTCTCTAGGCTACCCCAAAAAGAACTTATCGGGTATTAGCCCGCTTTTCAGCAGGTTATCCCCAACCAATAGGTACATTATCCACGCGTTACTCACCCGTGCGCCACTTTTCCCAAAGAAGCAAGCTTCTTCGAGTCTCGTTCGACTTGCATGTGTTAGGCATGCCGCCAGCGTTCGTTCTGAGCCAGGATCAAACTCTCCACTTTAAAATTGGAGCCACTTAAAACTGGCTTTGATTATCTTTTGGCAGTGATTAGCTGCCGATTTACTCCGTATCTACTTTTTAAGGGCAGATACGCGGAATTAACGTTTGCGTTTTTGCTTGGTTTTCTTATTTGGTTTTCAGAGAGCCAAATTACAAAGAACATCTGTTCTTCTTTTGTATTATTTCCGCGCACTTTGTCGCGGGTCCAAACTTTACTTTGGAACCGAAAACTTGTCAAGCAGTTTCTCATCGACGCTGCTTATTTTCAGTTTTGCGCTTAATCACTCGCTGCTTTTCAGCATCTTTCCGATGCATCTTGCTGCGAAGTGAGGGGGATAATACGCGGATTCCAGTCAACGTCAAGCAGGAATAAAATCATTTTTTGCTTTTTTTGTAAAAACCAATAAATTCAATGAGTTAAGCCGAAAAAAGACTGGTTGTCCTTGAATAATGATCTCTGGTTTTAGCGAATTTTAGATCAAACAAAACTAGGCAGCGCTTGTACTTGATCGATTTCGGGTATTTGAGAGATTAACATCAAAAGGCGATCGAAACCAACGGCAATCCCAACGGCATTCGGCATAAAGCTGAGATCACTTATAAAACGATCGTCAATCGGCAGCGCTGTCTTACCTAGCAATATCCGTTCCTCTTGATCTCTTTCAAAGCGGATCTTTTGCTCCACCGGATCGATCAGTTCGGCAAAGGCATTCGCTAATTCCATTTGCCCACAATAGATCTCAAAGCGCTCTGCAAACAGCGGATCATTTTCACAAACACGCGCCAAAGCAGCCATCTGCACAGGCCAATTTTTAACAACGCAAGGCCTATCATGGCCAATGGCTGGCTCAATTTTGGTGAGCATAATATGATGAAAGACATCATCGAAAGTCGCTAATTCTCTTAAAGCATAGCCTTTTTCTTGTGCAACTTTTACCAGTGCCAAAGGATCACCGTCACGCATTGCTTCCAGTGCTGCGCGCAGATCAATTTGCGCATGCTCTTTCCACAGATCTTCCACGGTACGGCGATCAAAGGGTTTAGCTAAATAGATCACTTTTTTCGGATCGTCACTGCGAGGAGCGCTAGCGACGAGGTAGTCCAGGTTATTGGTCTGGATTGCTTCGCCTACGCTCGCAATGACGATCTCTGTGTGCCCCAGCACCGCCTCAGCCACAGCAGCAAAGAGCTTTTCGCAATCAACGATCAGATCATTGATGGTCCCACCCGCGCGGTACCACTCCAATAGGGTAAACTCCGGAAGATGCATTTTGCCAAATTCGCCATCACGAAAAACATGTCCAAGTTGATAGATTTTTTGGGCACCGTAACTCAAAAGCCGCTTGTGATAGATCTCTGGAGAAGTGTGCAGGTAGCGCGTCACTTCCCCTTTTTGGCCACAGTTAACTTTGACTGAAATGGGATCAATGTGGGTTTCAATACAATTGGCAGCAATTAATAAAGGGGAGTCGATTTCGAAAAATTCTTCCTGGGCAAAATAATTTCTAACCGCAGCCAACGCCCTGTGTCGCATTTGAATTTTTTTAAGGACAACTTCATTTTGCTCTGGTGAACGCATCAAGTAACTTCAATCTTCTCAAGCTTCTCTGCCAGCGGCCTTACTTTTGACATGTAGCTCTTCACTAATTTAGAAGGAACTGGCTTACCAGCTGGAAAATTTTGCCTGGATGGATCAACATAATTTTTGTTGAGAGTCATGCCAAAATGCAAATGCGGTCCGGTGCTTCTGCCGGTTGTCCCTACGTAGCCAATAACTTGACGCTGCCTAATGGTGGCACCAACTTTGACACCAGGTGCGATGCGCGAGGCATGAAAGTATTCAGTCATAAAACCATTGCGATGACGAATACGGATCATTTTTCCAGCGGTTAAACTATAGCGCGCCTCTAAAACCACACCATCAGCGATGGACCAAAAGGGCGTCCCTGTAGATGCACCATAATCTACACCGTTATGTCTTTTTTGCTGCCGCAAAATAGGATGAAAACGCTGACCATAACGAGAAGTAATCCTGGCTAATTCCATGGGACTTCTTAAGAAGCTTTTCTCCAAAGAGTTGCCCTGTTCATCGAAAATACCCGTGAACTTTCCATCGTCTGATTCAAAATAAAATCCACGATATTGGCGACCGGCATTGTTGTATTCTGCTGCCAACACACGGCCGTAGCCAATAAATCGTCCATCCGCAAAACGCGTTTCCACGATCATTTTAAAGCCATCACCTTTTTGGACCTCGCGATAAAAATCAAGCTGCCAAGCAAACACGTCTGAAAATCGATTAACCAAAGCCGGATCACCGCCGGCATACAAAATGCCTTCATATAAACTCGATGAGATTTTCCCAGAAATGGACCTGCTCACCTTGGTCACAGGCGTATCAATTCGGGTAACAGTAAAAGCAGAATCGCTTCCAGCCGCAACTCCTGCTTTTTCACGGACCGCTCGATAACGCGCCGGCACCCCGAAACCATCAGAACGAACTAGCTCAAAAGCATACAGCGGAGCGGTATTAACCAAAACACTTGGGGCAACCAACGCTGCAGGCTCAACCTGTCTTTCCAAAACAAACACATCGCCCGGTTGAATGGTGCGCAGGTTCAATTCTTTACGCAAGGCTTCTGCTAGCTGAAATGATTCTTGATTAGAAATATCATGTCTGGCCAGAGCAGCGGACAAGCTTTCGCCTCCGCGAATGCGATCTGTTTCTCGGCTAATATGACGAACCACATTTGTTATCTTCTGTGCAGCAGGCGGCGCTTCTTCAGCTTGCGCGGTTGAGATAATTGCGGGCAGCTGCGAAATTTTGTACGCCAACATTTCTTTTTGAAACTTAGCGATTAGCCCAAAATTATCATTTGCCAACCAACCAATTCCCGCAACCAATAAGGCAAAAAGGAACAAAGGCAGTTTTCTCTTTCGTGCAGATTTATATCTCATAGGACGAGGCGAAAACATCATTGATGCTTTCCGTTTAGAGATAAGCAAAGGGACTCGTGTTTTTTGCACGCTGCTTCTCCACAGTGAACGTTAAAAGCATAAAACAACAAAACAATGACACTCCTTTATTCTAACCATCACTTATAGGCAAGGATTAGCTTTAAGGCACGCACCTGCGTTATTGCTTAGTTATATGTATATAAACACACTGGAACCTTAAAAGCCAGCAATTCCAGCAATTCCCGCCAATAATTGATCTGCACGAAAGATTCCATTTCAGCCAGACCCAGCTCTTGCAATGTTAATCGCAGACAAAATGCCCCCTAGGTCCCCAGGTTTTTT
>CANFCB010000040.1 GCA_947445025.1 Myxococcales bacterium | reverse complement strand
TGTCTGATCTTTCTCATTTGGCTCCGCAGAACGGACTCGAACCGCTGACCCGGTGGTTAACAGCCACCTGCTCTACCAACTGAGCTACTGCGGAATGCTTAAACTTCTTTCTTACAAACCAGAGCGAAACCATAAAGTCAAGCTACTCTGGCTCATAAATTGCATTTTCTCTACTTACTCTTTCCTTCTTGCAACCCTTTAATCAATTCTGGAACAGCAACAAAAGCATCTGCAACCAAACCATAGTCGGCTATTTGGAAAATAGGCGCTTCTCGATCTTTATTGATCGCCACGACTACTTTCGAGCCTTTCATGCCTGCCACATGCTGAATCGCACCTGAAATACCAACCGCAATATACAAATCAGGCGCCACCACCTTGCCGGTTTGCCCTACTTGCCAATCATTGGGAACCCACCCAGCGTCACAAACAGCACGGCTCGCGCCAATCGCGGCATCAAGCGCATCAGCCAAAGGTTCTATCAGCTGCTTAAAGCCTTCAGGCCCCTTAAGGCCCCTACCGCCAGAGACCACTACCCGGGCATCGCCAAGTTCTGGTCGTTCGGATTTAACGGCGTCAAAGGAAACAAATTGCATAGTTGTTGCGCCTGGATCTGCAGAAATCATCGCCACTTCACCTTTGCCTACACTTTCTGCTGGATCAAATTCGGTCGCGCGCACTGTGATCACTTTTATGGGGGAACCGATCTCAATGGTCCCGGTAATATCACCGGCCCACATGGGTCTTTTAAACGTCGTTTCGCTAACCACTTCTAAAATTTCAGAGGCCATGCCTGCTTGCAGACGAACGGCCACGCGCGGCATCATATCTTTCCCGGCGACAGTCGCCGCAGCCCAAACATGGGTCGCGCCTATGGACTTCGCCACATCAGCAATTACCTTGGCGTAAGATTGAGCTAAACGATGTTCCAATGCGTCATGCTCTGCCAGATGTACTTTGCCAACATAACCGGCGAATTCATCTGCAATGGCTTTGACGTTTTTTCCTAAAACCAATCCGTGCACATCACCTGGAATTTTTCTTGCTGCAGTCAAAGCTGATAACGTCGCATGTTTGAGGTGAAGACCATCGTGCTCAGCAACAATTAAGTGGATCGCCATCTTTCTCTCTCCTGTTGAGGGACTCAAAATCCCTCTACCCCCTTTTGCTAAGGGGGACAAAATCTCTCAAAACAAGTCACTTAAAGCACTTTGGCTTCCGTGCGCAGTTTAATAAGCAAGGTAGCCACGTCTGGAACCATTTGGCCTGCTTGCTTTTTAGGGGGAACTTCAAAATGTGTCATGCGTACTTTGGGGGCAAGATCAAGAGCAAAATCAGCAGCCTTCTTCTCGTCAATTGGCTTCTTCTTGGCTTTCATAATACCCGGCAAGGACGCATAGCGAGGCGTATTTAGCCGTAGATCCGTGGTAATCACGCACGGAAGCTGCACACTCAACGTTTCCAGGCCACCGTCTGCTTCACGAGCGACCATAGCAACGTTGCCCTCAATAATGATTTTATTTGCTTGAGTTGCCTGACCATAACCCAAACGTTCTGCGAGCATTTCAGCAACCTGATGACTGTCATCGTCAACTGCTTGTTTGCCCATCAAGATGATGTCTGGTTTTTCTTGCAAAGCAACTTGCTCTAAGAGAAGAGAAATACCACTGCAATCGAGTGGCTGATCATGAAGAACCAACACGCCGCGATCTGCACCCATGGCCAAGGCGCTTCTAATTTGCGTCGCTGCTTCACTAGCCCCAACAGAAACGACGCAAACCTCGCCTCCATGCTTTTCAACCAAGCGCAACGCCTCTTCAACGGCGATCTCGTCAAAAGGGTTGGATATCATATTGACGCCATCGGTTTCAATACCTTCACCGCTTGGCTTTATTTTTAACCTCGCCTCGTAATCAGTAACGCGTTTCACGGTAACCAGAATTTTCATCTTTGGCCTCCCATTGACTATCGTTTAGCGGCAATCTCTGCTTCTATTTGTTTTTCAATTTCCGCCAGTGTGTGTTTTTTGACAGTTTCACTTGGTCCCATCGAGTTTGCTGGGGCTATTACACCCATCTTCGCTTTCAACGCAGCCAAAGCATCGCTTGTTTCAGAAACTTCTAACTTTTCAAATTGATTCACTAGATCATCAGAAACGATTTCGTTAGCCAACTCTGTTGTAGCTTGAGCTTCAGCTTCCATACGATCAATTTTTTCTTCCATGCGCTCAATGGTCTCGAAGGAGCCCGCACCTGAAAGTCCACTCATGGTTTCGGTAATTTGTTGCTGTGCCTGCGCCCGTTTAGCCCTGGCAATTAATAAATTTTTCTTGCGTTTAGCCTCGTTAATTTTTTCACTTAACTTTTGCAGCGCAGTTTTCAATTGTTCCACAGCATTTTTTTGCACGTGCCAATTTTGTTCAAAACCTTGCGCTTGTTTCGCATGATCTGCTTGACGTGCCAAAGCCTGGGTCGCCAAATCGTCATTGCCGGCTTTCACCGCGAGCATGGCGCGTTTTTCCCACTCTAAAGAGAGTTGTTTTTCTTGTTCATGCTGTTGCATCAATCTTTTTTCGTCAGCAATAGTCATTGCCACTTGTTTTTTAGCAGAAATCAACTGCTCTTGCATGTCGAGCAACATTTGATTCAACATTCTTTCAGGGTCTTCCGCTCTACCAATCAAGTGGTTTAAGTTTGACTTAACCACAGTCCAAAATCTTTGCAAAATGGCCATAATGCTACTCCTCAACATCAGTCACGCAAATAACAGAAATGATGCCTAGCACAAAACTAAAAAAATCTCATACAAAATCCACACAGAAAACTTAAAGAAAGCAACATTATTGATAATAATCGCGCTGGACATAGAACAGCGAACGAACATAAAAAAGCAATGCCGCTAAAGCCATCAGCCCTGCAAAAACCCAAAAAAAGTTAACTAACTTTAGATCGGAAAATCTTGCGGTTAAAGCGACCAGAATATTGCCAAGTGCAACGCTTAACAGCCAAAAACCCATCACTGTTGACTTCATGCGTTTTGGCGCTTGCGTATAGGCAAATTCAAGACCCGTAATGGAAACCAAAACTTCCGCCAAGGTTATAAAGACATACGGGAAAAATTGCCATCCCACATGCAGCTGCTGATTTTGCAACGCAGAAATATCGATTTCGTATTGAATCCACGCAACCATCGCAAATGAAATACTCGCGATAAACATCCCAATAGACATGCGCATTAAAGCACTCAGCCGCATTCCTCTTTTTTCCATCCATGGATACAAGCCGTACAATAGGATCGGAATCATAATCATCACAAGCACAGGATTTAAGGCTTGTATTTGCGATGACAAAATTTCAAATTGTCCAAAAAACGGCAATGCGACCTGGCGGTTCATCATTTCTGCTTGCCTGATCCAAGAAGAGGTACTTTGATCAAACAACGACCAAAAAACACTCACCAAGAAAAATATACTTATAATCTTTAAAACAGCCAAAGTTCCTTCAATCGCTTCATTACTAAATTGCTGATTCACATTGCTGCGCCACGACCCAACTGGCCGACTGCCTTTCATGGCTCCACTTCCTGAACTTACCGCAGCAAAGGCAACATCTCCTCGATTCAAAGCAAACTGTTTAAACCATTCTTTCATGGTAAAAAGGGAAACAGCCAAAAAACCATCATCGGCAGCAACGCTCTGGCGCACCTGAAACACCCAAAGTCCCGCCGCCAAGCAAGATAATGAAACTACCGTCATCATCCAAAGAGATTGATGTGCGGTAAAAAACAAAGACCCCAGCGTCATAAAAAGTAAAACCGAACTGGTGGCATCTAAAAATCCAACATAGCCTCCGGGTTTTGCCGGAACATGTACGAATTCTTTTCGCCCTAACCAAAATACGAAAGTGGCAACAAACATCAAAACACCAGGAATGGCAAACGCAACACGCCAGCCAAACCATTTCTGCACCAAAGGAATAAGCAGCGTCGAGAAAAATGAACCGAAATTAATAATAAAATAGAATCCCTGATAGACTTTATCCATCAAATGCCAATTAGATTTGCCAAATTGATCTCCGACGTGTGCAGAGACACAAGGCTTGATTCCTCCAGATCCCAAGGCAATCAAAAAAAGCCCAAGATACAAACCGCTAACAGATCCTTCTGTGCAAGATAATACGAAATGCCCCGCGCAATAAACGAAAGAAAGCCACAAAATGGTTCGATACTTCCCTAAAAACCGGTCAGCAACGATCGCACCTATCATTGGCAACGCATAAACTCCGGTTTTAAAGAAATGCACCGTCGAAGTTGCCATGTCTGCAGTTTTGTCATCAACCACTCCGACACCGGCGTAAAGTGAAACAATGTACACGTACAAAATGGCGTTCATGCCATAGTAGCTAAATCGCTCGCATCCCTCGTTTCCGATAATATAACGAATCCCTTTAGGCCAGCCTTTCAAATCTGGGTCGGGCGCGCTTCGATGTTTATATGGTTGCATGTTTTGCTCCGAGTTTTTATAAGGAGCATTGAACGCGGATTAAAAGCGATTTGACCATCGACACAATTACCGATAAGCTCGAGGTAATATGAAATTTATTCTTATCCAAATTATTGGAGCAATGTGCCTTGCTTGCTCACTAAGTCCACAGCCGCAACCTGCTAAGCCTATGGTGCAAAAGCCAACATCGCAGGTAACTTTTCAAGCGCCTGGTGGCGATATTTCTTTCGAAGTGGAAATTGCTCAAACATTTTTGTCGAGACAAAATGGTTTAATGTCCAGAAAGAGTCTGGCAAATAACCAAGGTATGCTGTTTATTTTTGATTCAGAAATAGAGCAGACTTTTTGGATGAAAAACACTTTAATCCCGCTCGATCTTATTTTTTTAAACAACCAAAAACAAGTTATCGGCATCATTGAAAATGCCACACCTCAATCACTGGCCCCGCTGACAGTTTATGTGCCCAGCCGTTACGTTCTCGAGATTAAGGGTGGACTAGCGCAAAAACGTGGCATAAAGAAAAATATGCAGGCGGTATTTTTTATCAGCAATCCTTAAGGTCGTTTATGATTTCTTCTTTTTCTGAATTTGTCCCTTTTATTCACGCCGACGCCTTCGTTCACGAAAGCGCAGTTTTGATTGGTCAAGTAGACGTCGGAGCGCACAGTAGCATCTGGCCCGGCGTAGTCATGAGAGGCGACATGGGACGCATCAGAATCGGCGAGAGCACGTCGATTCAAGATGGCAGCACATGTCACATCACCGAGGGTTTAAGCGAAACACGGGTGGGCAACTGCGTCACGGTCGGACATCGGGTTATCTTGCACGGTTGCATCGTGGAAGATGAATGCTTAATCGGAATGGGATCGATATTGTTAGACAATTGCGTCATAGGTAAAGGATCTCTCGTCGCCGCTGGAACGTTAATCACCGTCGGCACCAAAATTCCGCCCAACTCCTTGGTTATGGGTAGTCCAGGAAAAGTAATACGCCCCGTCAACGAAAAAGAAAAAAACATGATCGCTGACGGCTGGCGAGTTTATGTGGATTACGCACAGCGATATATCAATCAAGCAAGACGCTGATTACAACCTGGTGCTAAAGCCGTCATTATTTCTAAAAAATGCTTTCAGCATTTCAAGCAAACTTAACACCGCTTTGTATCTGGACTTATTCCCCCTTAGAAAACTACCCGATGCACACAAGTCGTGACGGTGAATTTTAGATTTAGTCCCCC
>CANFCB010000039.1 GCA_947445025.1 Myxococcales bacterium | reverse complement strand
TTCATAAGCAGAAACTATTCGTCGACGTAAATCTTGTGATATAGGCATACAGATTATAGAACGCTGTAAACATTTTTGGCGTTATCTCTTTAAGAGATCAGGTTCCGCACGGCTGAACTCTGCTGTATCTGTCAGTATTATGTGCGTACTTAAAACTGGCGAGTTAAAAAAATGAAAATAAATCAATTAATTCTAAACGGCTTACTTTCTAGTCTTTGTATGTTTTCAATGGGTAGTTCTTGCAGTGTTGAGAATGAGCAGCGGCGAGCCGAGCAACCGAAAGCTCAGCAAGAGCAAACAGCGCAAGAACAAGCTGAACAAGCGAAAACTGAACAACCACAAAAAGCGCAGGTGCAACCTGAGCAACCGCAGGCTGAGCAACCGCACGTTGAGCAACCGCACGTTGAGCAACCGCACGTTGAGCAACTGCAAATTGAGCAAGAACCAGCTGAGCAAGCGGAAGAAATGCTAAGCGTAGCTGTCTATGCCTCTGCGATGGATAAATCAGTAGATATAAAACCAGATATCTTGGCTAGTCGTCATCCTATTTTTGCTGTCAGTGCGGCTTTTGCGCTGCGCACATTGTATGGAAGTTTTCTTGGCGATACAGATGGAACTAGAAATCTTGTCGATATGGCTGATTTTTCTCTGGCACTGCTGGCTCCCTCGGTACTTGGCGTAGAAGGTGTTTATGCCGGCGCGACTATGGTGATTGTTTCTGCTTTAGTGAAACATCCTAACCAAGTGGGCGATGAAGCTTCCTATCTGCACCCTATTTTTTATGCCGCTGCTTTGAGTCACGGCAGCAATGCATTGCGCGATGGTGCTCGGCCATTAATAGACGCTTACTGGAATCACACGGCCTTGGCAGATTACGGCAGTGCCACGCAATACTTAGTTCCAGCGGTTGCTAATGCCGCGCCAGTCTTGGTCTACTATGTTGTCAAAGGAAACTTTAATGGCCTTGCCGGAACGCTGACAAAAGGCACAGGCTTTAAAACCGTTTATTTGTTGTGTGATTGCTTGGAAAAATTGAACGTGGTTGCTTTAAGTAAAATAGCAGGTGATCAAGTCTGGATTGAACCCGTGGCCCAAGCGGGAACTGGTGTTGTACTCAGCATTTCTGCTTATGGTTTAAATGCGCTTTCTCAGGCATTGACAAAAATATTGCCTGATCTAGCAAGAAAAACAAGCAAAAAATCCATAGAAAAAGCGACTCAGGCAGCAATCAAAAAATCCGTGTTGTTGAAATACGTTGCTGTACCAAAAGTGGCTATTGCTGCAGGTTTGTCGGGAACGATTGCCGGTATTTTTGGCGAAGTTGCAGGCTATGAAGTTGCGACGGCAGGTTTTACTGCTGTTCAAAAAGCAACACCAGAATACGCTCCTTATATAAACCCTGTGTTGGGAGTCGCATTGATATATGCGCTGTCACAGCACTGTTTGCATGGTGGGCTTAAAGCTCAGCATCCCGCAATGAGAGATGCGGCAACGGGTGCTGCGCTGGCAGGTTTTCTAGAAGTGTTTAGTGCTTTGTTTAGGTTGCCAGGGTGGATTGAAGATGCGCGAGGCATTGCTTGGGAATCGTTTAAAAATAGTCTTCCTGCTGGTCCTTTTGCTGGCACCATGTTTGGAAATGACGAATTATAGAAATAGTGTTTGAGATTATAGTCAAAAAAAAAGACGGTATTTAAAGACCGTCTTTTTTAATTTTGGTGTCCCCAAGGGGATTCGAACCCCTGTTACTGCCGTGAAAGGGCGGTGTCCTAGGCCTCTGGACGATGGGGACAATAAAGAACATGGTGGGTCGTCTGCGATTTGAACGCAGGACCAACGGATTAAAAGTCCGATGCTCTACCGGGCTGAGCTAACGACCCTAGTTCAGGCCAAACGTGTAAAGTGCGCTGGCCAACCTGTCAATGCATTATCAGGTGATTTTTGCTAAAGAAATTTCAACCCGCTGAGCATCTGCTTGTACTGTCGCTGATTTGAGCGCTTCTTGATCTGTTTTTTGCTTAATCACTGCCAGGGCATTGGCATGATTTTGCCAGTAAAAAGGCGCAACCGAAGTAAGCTGCCCGATGGTTTGATCGTTGAGCTGCAGTGCTTGGCCTGTTTTTAGATGCTTAAAGTCTGCCTCGTTGGCCGAAACTAAACACAGCTGTTTAGACTGTTTTTGATAAGTGTGTAGACGTGAAATCACTTCTTGGCCAATATAACAACCTTTGTCCCAATGCAGTGCCTCATTTAAAAAAAGTTCTAAAGGGTTGTAAGCATCATTGATCTCGGTGGGCAACGCACAAATACCGGCGGCAATACGTGCCGTTTCAAATAAATCATGATCAATCCACAGCGGTGATTCTATCTTGCTGGCATAGCGATCATAAATTAAAAAAGATGGAATCTTTTGCAAGTTTTCATCGATGAAATCAAAGGAACGCATGATGATTTGTGTGTCATTAATTTGACAATGCCACTTTGTCAAATCAGCAATTGCTTTGCCGCCAAACACGCAAACCAGACTGCCTGTCTGCGAAATATCTTCGATTTGCACTTTTTCCACGAATAAAAATTGATCCAGCCAGGCGCACAGTTCTGAGCCGCTTTTAAGGCTTGATATAAGCAAAATCTCTTGGTCGCTTAGGATCACTTGATGAAATACATCGACAAGGCGGCCTTTTTGACTGACTAGTGCATTTAAACAACTGTCGCCAGTTTGGCTGGGTATGACTGCATTGGTCGAAAGGCGATGTAAGAAAGATTTAGCATCTGGGCCTTTTAATAAAATGCGCGCACAGTGCTGCATGTCATAGGCCAGGTTTAACTGGGATAGGGAAAATAGCGGATTTTGTATTGAGAGAGTAGTCATAAGTGTGTAAGCGATTTACCAGCTTTTTACTTTGTACGAAAGAGCTTTTACGAGGAAGTGCACCATGAAATACCGATTGCTGGCTCCAGGACCTACTCCTGTTCCTGATCGTGTGCTGAGCGTTATGGCACGCTCGATCTATCATCATCGTACCCCTGCTTTTGAGAAAATTTTTGCGGATTGTCGCAAAAAACTTCAGTGGTTGTATCAAACCAATTATGAAGTGCTGACCTTATCTTGTTCGGGCACGGGCGCTTTTGAGGCGGTGTTTCAGAATTTTTTCTCTCCTGGCGACGTGATCATCAATGTTGGTGGCGGAAAATTTGGTGAACGTTGGGGAGATATGGCCCGGGTTTTTGGCTTGAAAGTGGTTAGCATGGACGCTGCTTGGGGACAAGCACTTGACGTCGATAAAGTGGCACAGGCTTTACAGCAACATCCTGAAGCTAAAGCGGTTATTTGTGTAGCCAGCGAAACCTCGACGGGTGCGCGCCATCCCTATGAGGCTATAGGTAAATTGGTTAAAGACAAAGCTGATTGCTTGCTTGTGGTCGATGGCATTACTGCGGTTGGGGTTTGGGATATTAAGCCCGAGCGTGATGGCATCGATGTGCTGGTAACAGGATCACAAAAGGCCTTGATGCTGCCTCCTGGACTGGCATTTTTATCGGTGAGTGATAAAGCGTGGCTATGCCAAGAAAAAGCTAAAATACCTCGCTACTATTTTGATTTAGCTAAAGAACGGCAAGCGCAAAATACCAATCAAACCGCTTATACCCCTGCTGTTTCTTTGATGGTGGGGCTGCAAGAATCGTTGGCCATGATGCAAGAAGAAGGTTTGACCAAAATTTTTGCCAGACATGCGCGCATGGCTAAGGCCACCCGAGCGGCTATGACAGCGCTAGGCTTAAAACTTTTCCCTAAAGTTCCTGCTGATTCGTTAACCAGTGTTTGTATGCCAGAGGGCTTAAAGCCCAATGCTATTTATGCCGGCCTGCGCGATCGGGCTAATATTACTATTGCCGGTGGCCAAGACCAGTTGAAGGGCAAAATTTTTCGTGTGGCCCATATGGGTTATTTTGACGAGCTCGATGTTTTTACTTTACTCAGTGCCCTTGAAGTAATTTTGTTGCAAGAAGGTTATGCTTTTACACCCGGATCTTCGATTGCGGCCGCGATGCCCATCTTGGCTGAAGGGTTTGCTTGAAGGGCGGAGTTTAAATTTTTTTAATAATATTGTTGATTTGTTGACAGTCTCATGGCGTTATGACCGTTCTGAGTTCTAAAAGTTTGGGAGTAAGCGAAAGAATTTTTTGGACATAATCGTCAAAAGTTTGATCGCTGTATTCGTGAGGCGTTGCATTTCTTAACTTTCTAATTTCAATCCAAGTGTTGGCATCATGAAGCAAGTGCATTTTTTCGGCTTGGTTGATAAAATCAATCATCGTTCCACGAAATCCAGGCTCATTCATCTCGACGTAAATTCTAATATATTTGCTTAAAAATAAGTCTGAAACTCGACTAAAACATGCCGAGAAACTTTCCCATGTTTCTAAAGTTTATTGATCTAGTTTGGCAAATTGCGTCGGTAGTTTCAGTACTTTTTGGTAGCTGTATTCCAGATACCCAATCGCTTGGATTAATTTTCCCTGGTAGCTTTTTAATAATTCAATTTCTGATTGTACTGTTAATTTGTCTCTATAACAAGTGATTCAATGAATTGTAATCCTCCGGCGTATTGATGTTATGTAAAATCGCCTCGTCGTACCAGGGAAGTTCTTGCACCAAGTGCGGGTGATTCTGTAAAAATTGTTTCATGCCCAGGTCGGTTTCTTTAGTTTTTAATTCTGCAAAAAAACTTTGAGAAATCATGATTGGATGTCCGCGTCTGCCCTGAAAAGTTGGAATAACTATTAGTTTGGACGAGGCTGAATGCGTTAAAGCCACTAATAATTCTTTGCTAACCAATGGGCAGTCGATAGGAGCAATGACTAAATGCTTGGTGTCGCTGGGTAAAAATTTTAAGCAAGATCGAATGGATCCGATGAGGCCAAGTGCTGGGAATTGATTTTCGATCTGCAGCACCGGGTAGGGGTTTAAAATAACTTGAATTTTGGTTTCTGGATTTAGTCTCCCTTTAATAAAGGGGGTAGGGGGATTTTGTTGTTGCGGCACTGTCACAATCACCGGTTTAATCTCAGCAGAGATAAAATTTTTAACCAGGTGCTCGACAAATGTGGTGTTATCAAAAGTCAGCAGTGCTTTACAAAATTTCATGCGCGAGCTTGTTCCGGCCGCGGCAATTAATCCGGCTATCTTCATGATTTTTGTCGTCGACACTGAATCATTTGGGCTACGATAGAAAAGGCAATTTCTTCCGGTGTTTCTGCATATATAGCCAAGCCTGCGGGGCAGTGCAGTTTTTTCACTTGTTCTGGATCAATGCCTTTGTTGAGACATCTGGCGATGGTCATTTTGGCTTTACGTTTGGATCCCACCAAGGCTGCATAGCGAAAAGATTTAAGTAAAATCGCCTCGACCAGTTCTTGGTCTTTTTGGTGATCATAGGTAACGACGACGATAAACGTATTTGGTCCAAAAGGTAGCTGGTTGAATGCTTCTAATTGGTCATTAGCTAGTAGCTGATGGGCATAAGGCAAACGTTCTGGTTGTAACAAATCTTTTCGTGCGTCAGTCACGACGACAAAAAATCCTGCTTGCGCGGCAAGACGCGATAATACCTCGCCAATATGCCCGGCACCAAAAATAATGCAGGGTGGTTTTTGCGAGATCGGTTCAATGAAAACCGTCATTTGTCCACCACAACACATGCCTAAATCGTGAGTGAGTGAAAGCGTGATTACTTTCGATTGATTTAAGTCAAGGACGCGCAATGCTTCTAGGCGCACTTGATGTTCAACCGCGCCGCCGCCAATGGTGCCTTCGCTTTTTCCATGCAAGGAGCCATCGGGAAAAACCAACATTTTGCTGCCAGCTTTTCTAGGTGTTGATCCACTGGTTTCAATCACCACACATAAGGCTGCAGGCAAATTGAGATGGGTGATTTTGCTAAGTCTTTCAAAGCTAACCATGAAAAAAAGTATGCCGTTGGTTTTTCAATGCAGCCAAGTGGGCTTAAGTAGTTATTTTTAAGAAATAAAGCGTTGTCGGCTTTCGTTTTTTATAGAACTTTAAAAAAAGGAATGTCGAAAGCCCATGAAAATACTTTTCAGTAAAATCTTAGCTCCACTTTTTCTGATTGTGGTTTGTCCGCCGGCGGTGCTTCTAATTT
>CANFCB010000038.1 GCA_947445025.1 Myxococcales bacterium | reverse complement strand
GGCGTGACAGGCCGGCGTTATAACCAACTTAACTACCACCCCGTGGTAATGTGTTCTGTTATCTATGCTGGTTTATCTGCCGAAGTCAAGATACTAAAAACAGTTTTAAGCTTATAAACTGATCTGCTCCGTCGTTTAGCCGATTTCACAATTAGTTCAAAAAAATTAAGCTTTAAAAATGAAAAATTTAAGCACTTATATCTGTGCTGGGCTTTTGATGTGTTTTTTCTTGTCAAGTTGCGCCGAAGACACATTGTTCTGGTACATTCCTAAAAAAGCGCCGCTGGCCAAGTGCAGTATTAAATCCATCAATGAAGTGGCCTATGTTGCGGGCATGGTGGTTAAGCCCCTAGATAATGTAGTGATCACGGCAGAGGGCTCAACAGCAAAGACGCCTGGGGCCAAGATCGTGAGCTATCGCTGGGAAAAAATTCGGCAACCGGTCGGCAGCATGGCTGCTCTTTCAGATCATACTGCCATCGAAACCGGTTTTCTTTTTGCCGGCAATGTTCACGGCGTGGACTTGGCTGGTAATTACCGGTTTAAATTAATTGTGACCGACAGTTTGGGTCTTAAAAATACCAATGAGTGCCTCGTCATGTGGAGTGCAATTCCATCTGGGACGCTGCATATTCAATTAGTTTGGGATACTAATTATGGCGATATGGATTTGCATTTAGCGAAAAAAGATTCGCAAAATCGCTACTGTGCTTCTGCATTTAGCGACGAAGGTAAACCAGGACCACTGGCAATGATCTGCCCGGTTCCAGAATTTTTGGAATGCAATTACGAGAACTGCAGGAGTTTTAGTGAAAATAAGCGGCCCATTTGGGATGGCGATGCCAGCAACAAAAGCGGCGGCAGTCCCTTGCTCGATATCGACGACTTAGGTGGCTATGGTCCTGAAAATATCAACATAGAGCATGCATTAGGTGGAACATTCTTGGTGAGCGTGCATCATTTTGTCGGTGGACGTCCTTCGGGAAATACCGTGCGTTTATATTTATATGGACATTTGTATGCGGAATTTTATCGCGTCTTGCAACCAAATGAATGGTGGGAAGTTGCGAAGATTCATTGGCCAGAAAACATGAGCGCATACCCATGCATTGAGAATCTGGCCACACAACAAATGGAGTGTCCTCGCAGTAGTACAGGCAGTAGTTTTACGGAGTGCGCCAGTCAAGCTGACTGCGGGCCTGGCACAAGTTGCGATATGGATATGCGCGACTGTGTTTCCAGGCTTAATATTTGCCAGAGCGATGCAGATTGTCCTTTCGAAAAACGATGCGTGCTAGAGACCCAAACCTGCGTGATTCCTGAGTGTGAAAATGATCGGCAATGCAAAGCCAAGCATGATCCTAAACTACAAGTCTGCGATTTGACGACGTACACCTGCATGGCAGATACTTAAGTAGCCAGCTGGCTCGGCATTAGGAAAATGCTATAAAATATGATATAGTGAGTTTAAGTGCTCAATCTAGGAGAATTTATGAATATTTCAGTGACTTTTCGCCACATGCCAAGCAGTGAAACGTTTAAACAATATGCCATCGACAAGGTAGCGCCCATCAAGAAATTTTTTGATGATGATACCGTGGAGGCACATATTGTTCTTAGTATGGATGGTAACTCGTATAAGGCTGATATGAATCTCAGCACCAATGGTGTATCAATTCGGGCTGAAGAGTTATCGAGTGACATGTATAACTCGATCGATCGCGCCAATGCTAAAATTGAAACGCAAGTCAAGCGTTACCATAGTCGACTCGTTGATCACCATCCTAAACATGGTTTTTCTAAATAAGTATTGATAATAAATATGGAAAAAAGACAAATTTGGGCAATCTCTGGTGTTTCTGGTGCAGGTAAGTCCACGATGGCAAAAGCCCTTGAGGATATGGGTTTTTTTGTCGTGGATAATTTACCTGCCGAACTCCTGGGAAGGGCGATTTCATTGATTGATGAATTCAATGAAAAAGCGCAGCGCTTGGCTTTTGTTGTTGACGTGAGGGAACTTAATTTCTTAAATAAATTTCCTCAGACCTGGGTCAATCTTAAAAAACAAAAAAAGAGTAAGTACGAAATGCGCTTGTTTTTTTTGGATTGTTCCGATGACACCATCATTCGTCGCTATAAAGAAACGCGCAGACGTCATCCGCTGGAGCGTGGTCAAGGCGTTCGTGACGGTATTGCTCAAGAAAGAGAATTGCTGGGTGAAATCAAGAGCCTCGCTGACGATATTATTGCTACCGACGCTTTAAGTGTACACTCGCTAAAAGAATTAGCGCAGCAACGTTTTTCCGGTTTTTCTGAAAATAAACTTTTGATTACTTTGCTTAGTTTTGGTTTTAAGTATGGTTTGCCATCGGAATTAGATCTTTGTTTTGATGTCCGTTTTTTTAAAAACCCCTACTTCGTAGAAAATCTGCGTGCATTATCGGGTAAGGATGAAGAAGTTCGTGAATTTGTTTTATCGTCGCCCCATGCCCAAGGTTTTCTCACGAGAGTGGCGGATTTGCTGACGTTCTTAGTTCCGCTGTATCAAAAAGAAGGCAAGTCTTACATGACCATAGCGATTGGTTGCACCGGTGGCCGGCATCGCTCGCCGACACTGGCTCTTGCGCTTAAAGAGCAGTTAGAGCTGAAGGATGTGACTTTGAGAGTGGAGCATCGCGATATTAATTTGGAAACCCCTTAGCGAAACAGTTCAATCATCTGCAAAAACTGCTGCAGCATTTTTTTGCTAAAATGACCAAATTGCGTGACGGTCATGGAAAATGCAGCAAATGTAATGACCACACCGCCCAGGGCCTTGGCTGGCATGGCCATAAAATAAGCATTGATTTGCGGAGCGATGCGATTCATCAAGCCAAAAGCTATATCGATAATAAAGCAAACAGCAGCCACAGGCAAAGCCAACGTGACTGCAATCAAAAAAATATTGGGGAGTAAGTGGCTGATAAATTCAAAAAAAGTAGCGGTGCCTCTGGTCATGGCCGGAAAAACATTTACGGGCACCGCGATAAAACTTTGTGTCAAACCATGGAAAAAAATAACATGCAGATCTGCTGCCAAGAACAAAACGATCATGAGCTGGTAATACATTGTGCCGTATGCCGAGGATCGCTCTTGCAATTCTGGCACCATCAGTTGAACTTGATTGGTGCCACGAAACACGTCGATCAATTGTCCGCTCATCTCTGCTGCATAAAATATTTTACTGGCGACAAAGCCGATGGTGAAGCCAACCAGCGCTTCCTTGAGCATCATGGCCACGTAAAACCCGACGGTATTTGGGATTGGTCCGTGAATATTTGCCATCACCATGGGCCACAGGAGAAAGGCTAGTAAAACACTAAAACCAATTTTGACAGGACCAGGCGCGTTTTTTGAACCTAAGAAAGGCACTAGATTCACAATCATGATCATACGAATCATGATCAGTGAAAAAATTATTATGGCATTACTCTGCCCAATATCTTTGATGAGAACCGATAGAAATTTGTTAACAAATGTATCCATGCGTACTTTCTAATTTTTATGTGACAGAAATATTGCTAAATTCCGATAGACACTTGGTGGTAAACCGTATGAGTAAACTGCCAACCCATCCGCCCGAAGCGGCAATGGCGATATAAACGACAATCATCTTAGGGGCAAAACTTAAAGTGGCTTCTTGTATTTGTGTGGTTGCAGAAAAAATCGCAACCAGGAGGCCAACCCCTAGACTTGCGATAATGGCTGGCAAAGAAATAAAAATGATCAAAAGAATCGCTTCATGGGTAATCTGGACAACAAAGTGCTGGATGCTCATAGTACTCCCCGCTATGCTGACATTATACTTGATAACCTAACACTAGACCCTTGGTGATTAAATACCAGCCGTCGACCATTACAAACAGCAAAATTTTAAACGGTAAACTAATGGTTGTTGGGGAAAGCATTTGCATGCCTAGCGCCATTAAAATGTTAGAAATGGCCATATCAACCACCATGAATGGTAGAAAAATAATGAAACCAATTTGAAAAGCTCTGGTGAGTTCGGTAATCACGAAAGCGGGAATTAAAACCAAAAAATCAGTCCGCAGAAGTGTGTTATTTTTTTCTTTGGCGCGCATTTGTTGACCGAGATTGTAAAACATTTGGATATTTTTACTGGACGCATTGTTTGTTAAAAATTTTTTCATTGGTTCTTCTGCTTGGGCGACGACTTTAAAAATAACATCGACATTGTCTTTATCAAAAAACTGACTGTTTTGATGGTCGAAAAATTTCTCAGAGCGTTCGTAAATTGCCATGCCGACGGGGTGCATAACATAAATTGTCAGCAAAATAGCCAGACCAGTAATCACGGTATTGGGGGGCGCTTGCTGTATTGAAATCGCCTGGCGGGTGATGGATAAAACCACGGCAATTTTGACAAAGCTGGTGACCATCATGCCCACAAATGGCAGCAGTGTCACCCCGATGAGCGCAATCATTAATAACATAGGCTTATTACTGATGCCACCGCCATCGAGCTTGCTTATTTGATTCAAATAAGAACTGGTTTCTTCATCTGCAGCCATGGCTAGGCTGGGCAAGAGTAAGACGATAGCAAAGGTCAGGCACAGAGAGCCAAAAAAAATCGCTGCTTTGGTGTTATGAGTCAGCTTGCAAGTTCGAACGCGATGAGACAGTTGCTTTGTCATAGAAATGCGACGCCCCTTGATTAAGCGAAGATGAAAATGTGTTCTCTATCAAAATTGCTTCAGGAGAGGTGAGTTCACTAATAAGAGAAACACCGCCATCGCCTGTGCCCATTAAAAAGCGTCGATTTTCAACGTTGACTAGGTATAAAAAATGTTTTTGATCAAGCGCTAAGCGTTCCTTGATTTGGATTAATTTGTTGGCTTGGGTTTTTTTGATAAAGAAACCGACGCCTTTATGTAAAACTAAATAAGCCAGGGCAATGACGGCACCTAAGACAAGAATCAGCTGCAAAAGAGCCGAAAGGCCACTGACTAATAGTCCATCATTTTGATCAATAGGGGAGATAACGGCATCGGCAGTGGCCTCTGCAAAACAAAAAGTGCCCAGCAAGGATGCGATGATCCAGAAAATGATTCTTACGTGCATCGTCATTTTTTCTGCTCTCTTACTTTACCAAAGAAATAATTCGAACACCGAGATCGCCTTCAATATCAACAAGTTCTCCTTTGCCGATACATTTACCTGCAACAACTAAGTCTACGGCGTCAGTAGGTGTACGAGACAACTCAATTATGCTGCCATTTTTTAGTTCTCCAATCTCTGAAATCGTCAAACTGACTCTCCCTAACTCAACAACGAGCGGGGTCATCATATTTTCTAAAACTTTATTAATATTAAGTTCCGCAAGCGGAGCCGGTTGTGGCGCCTTTGAGGCTTCGACAGTTGCAGATGGTTTAGGGGTTGCTATATCCGTCGCTGTTGGGACTGCTATGCTTGGAGATTTAATTTCGGTGACTTCCTCTTGCTCATCGTTTTTACTTGATTTTTCCATGGGGGCAGGGGCAGCAACAGGTGTTGGTGCTGGTGTTGGTGTTGGTGTCGGTGTCGGTGTTGGTGTTGGTGTTGGCGTGATGGCGGGTGTCGATGCAGGCGTAGGAGTTATTTGCTCTGGTGCTTTTGTTTCTGTCATACTTGTTCCGTCTGAATAGATAAGTTAAGAGTCTGTTTTGCTATTTAAATCTTGTGCGGCAACGATATCTTTTACTTGTATTGCGTATCGACCGCTTTTTGTTAACAATAATGTCCCTCTAAATGAAGCAAATGCTTGAGTTCCGATTTTGCAATGCACATCACCTACTAGTCCCGGTGCTTTTAAGTGCACCTGATTTGTTTCAAGAACAATAATGTCGTCAACATCTAAAGATTTAAAATCGCTTTCGTGTAAAGAAATTTGGCTGATTTCTGCAATTAAGGGGACGTCCAAGGCAAAAGCACGTTTGATACCAAGGGTTAGGGCAGATTGTGCGTCGCTGTTTTGAGCAGGCGATGTAAGACTTTGTAACAATTCAGGAGAGATAATAATCGTCACAAAAAAAGCTTGTTGATTAATCATCCCTTTAAAATTAAGCAGCACTATCGAGGATTCATCAGGCAAGTAAGGTGAGAGCGCTTCGCTTCCTTGGCCAATTTTGATAACTTGAAATTGTCCACCGTGATCTTGATTTTTATAAGGTTGTAATAGGCTTAATAATTTTAAAATGACAAAAGTAAAAATACCCTGCTCGACCTCGGTCATTTCTTGATCATTGGTTGACATAGGATCTTCTTTGCCAAGGACACGGTAAACAATTGTTTTTGCCAGGCCTGAGGGCATGTCCAAAAAAAAGCAGCCGATCTTGGGAGGAAAAGATAGGACTGTGACACAGTTACTGTCTTGCAAGGTGTTTAAATAAAATTTGCTTTTCTGCGTGACAATTTGATCTAGATATAACGTCACGTTGGTTTGCAAGAGGGTCTGCAATACGTGGCTGATATCCGTTATTAATTGAACTTTTTTTTCTGGAAAAAGAAAGTGTGCGTAGAATAAATTATTCAGGCGCATTTCTTCTTTAGAAATTTTGGGCAGATCAGAAAAATAAAATAATTTTGCTGGAGTCGACATAACTTTTGATTTAGCCACAAAATCAAAAGAGATTCAAATTACTTCTTGAAAAACAGTCGCACTATCACATGTCAAAAGCACTGTGACCCAAGTGCAACTCGATTTTAAAAATAAATCAGCTTGGATTTATCCAGCCTTTATAAAGTAAGTACAAGCCGATTAAGCCGCCAATTGTACCCCCGATGTGAAAGGCTAATTTGGTTCCACACTTGCGAGTAGTGCCGGCCCAATGTGCAGGTAACCAAGCACGATAAAAAGCTCCAAGCACCATCAGCCAACCAATCACGGTGACAACACAAGTCCAATTTGCGGTGCATTGGCCGTGTACCGCAACAATCCCGCTGCCAATCAGGGCAGGGAACATGGCCGAGGTTAATTGCATGCCATGAATTTCTGGTATCTCGCTGGTAATTTTTAACATATGATTACTATTAAAAGCGATACCGAAACCAATAATGCTCATAAAAAAACCTAGAAACCTCGCGAGATTTATCGAAATAATCGATACTGTTGTTACAGCTTCCATCACAAAATCCTTTATTGATAGGTTATTACGCTGTTACTAAAGTTATTTTATGAAGTGTGGTGCCTTAAAAGCAAACGGTTCGTAGAAAAATTGTTTTAGCGCCGCGAAGGGACAGCGCTAGTGCAGCCCAGGATTGGAACGGTATAGGATATGTGTCTGGTCTTTTCACTGTTTCCATGTATGGTATTCCGCAGTTATGGAGTTATTATGTTTACGAAAATATTTCTATTTGCGTTAATTACAGCGCAGTTCACGTGAGTAGCGCCTCTTCTTTCAGATCTAGAAATGAATCAGAGTGTTTAAAATAGGCCTCAATCTTCTCTGGTGTGATGGCTGCCTTGGCTGAACCGAGAACATCAATATAGGCAGAAATTGTTCTGGCTTCCAGGCTTTTAAAAATGCTTTTTGACAGTGACCAAGCTTCCTCGACTGGATTAAGCTCGGGAGAATATGGCGGAAG
>CANFCB010000037.1 GCA_947445025.1 Myxococcales bacterium | reverse complement strand
CAATCAATAAAAACATCATAAATTAAAAGCTAAATTAAAAGCAATAGGTTGTTTAAATTAAATTTTGGGATCGTCACTAGCTCTCGAAGGCGAAGCAATCCAGAGCAAAAAAACTGGACTGCCACGTCGCTTCGCTCCTCGCAGAGACGATTTGCAAGGTTATGCAAGGTCTATTCACCCTTGGGCTTTTGTACTAGTGCAAAATCACACTCCGCCTGCGCTTTAATGGAGTCTTGATAAGCCCCCAAAGCGCCTCCAATCGAAATGGCGCTAATTAAAATTGCCGGCTGGATTAACTCGTTCGGCTTGATCACGCCATCTCCATCTAGGTCGGTAAAAAAAATCAAACACTTGTTCGTACCAGGACAACTCCGCTTCGTGTAATTAATAAATCCGGAAATACCCTTTAATATAGCAGGCATTAAGCCATACCCAAACGCCATAATCCCCGCGGTTGTCCCAATTGCGAAGTACGCAGCCTGCCAGCTCGCCTCAGACCTAAAACATTCCAAAGGTTTTTGAGGAGCCAAATAGGCATTTTGATCCATACAACCTTTAAAATCTTGTGTGCAATTTTGGAATGTTGCTGTCTCATTGCAGCCGCCCACGCATCTTCCGTAAATATCTTCACATGTGACAATGGCAGTTTGATTGAGCTTTTGTGCAAAAGATGGAAAACTTAGCAAACTCATTAACAAGAAAATTCGTGCATGAAGTAATATTCGCATAGCCAAAAAACAAAACCGGCACAGCGATTTATTTCGCTAATTTGATTTTTAATAATTTAGCCATTTGTTCTGGCATTTCTGCACTCAGACTCATTCGCTCACCGGTGACGGGATGATTGAAAGCAAGCAGCCGCGCATGCAGGGCGATGCGGCCAAAAGGATCGGCTAGTGCACCATATTTTCGATCGCCGACAATAGGACAACCCAAATCAGCAAGATGGACGCGAATTTGGTTTTTACGACCAGTCTCCAAGCGAACTTCAACCAGGCTACAAGACCCCAGCGTTTTTAAAACACGATAGTGAGAAATCGCTTGTTTAGCATTGGGGCCAGGTGCAGTTGCGTATACTTTCAAAGCACTGTTCTCGGTTAACCAGCTTTCCACACGTCCTGCTTGAGGAGACAGCTGCCCCTCGACAATGGCATCATAAATTTTATCGTTTTCACGCCAACCGGCTTCTAGAATATCTTTGACGGCAATCGACTTGGCAAAAATCATAACACCTGAAACTTCCAAATCTAAACGATGTACTAAAAATACCCGTTCTTTATTTTGCGAAGTCTCGCGCACAAAATCATTCACCAATTTATAAAATGATTTAATGCGACCATTTTCACGATCTTCTGACAAAATTCCCGCAGGTTTTACTGCCACTAAAATAGCGGGATCGTCATATAAAATCACAAAGGGCGCTCTGCTTTTTTCGCGAACACTTTTTTTGAGTATTTGTACGGTATCACCGACCAGCAGCGACTCATCGGCACGTAAAACCAGATGCTCATTGATTTGCACCAAACCGTGTTTAATTAGTTTTCGCCCTTTGGTGGCGGATCCCAATTGGAACTCTTTTAACAAGAAATCTAAAATAAGAGCCGGGGCTTTCACCGTTCGTTTTGTCATAAGTTACTTTTTAAGATAATCAGTAGAAAATGCAAAGCACCATCTGATTTCTGTGTAAAAACAGTCGGTTAAGTGCCCCATTCCCAGGTCTTGTAACTGGGCTAGCCTTTTTTAAGAAGTGTTGTATGCTGGCCCTGCTTTTGAATCTAGATTAAATGGAAGGCGGTAAAAATATATGGGTTTTTTTGGGTTATTCGGAATAGATAAACCATCAGAGAAAGCCATTGCTAAGCAAGTTACTCACGTCAAAGAGCAATATGCCAAACCAGACTATCGTCAAATGGCCATGGATAAATTGCTCGGCTGGGGAACAAAAGAAAGCTTAAAAGGCCTGCTCAGTCGCTTCACTGTCGTCGTGCAATCTCCTCATTGGGATGAGGAAGAGAAACGCTGGCTGGTCGAGCAATTGGCTACAAGAGGTGATTTAGCCAAAGCAGTCTTGCAGGAATTTTTGCTTAAAAGCAGCGACGTTACCCATGCCATAAAAGCTCTCGCGCGCTTATGCAGCAAAACCGAACTAGACGCTATTTTAAGCCAAGCACTAAAAGCCCGCTCTCCCGAAGATTATCGCACTTCACAAAGCAAGATCGAATTGATCTTTGCTTTACAGGAACATGGCAGCCCCAATTTAGAAAACGAAATTTTACCTTATCTGGATGACCACAATGATGATGTCAAATGCGCAGCTCTAGACGTGTGCATGGTACAAAAGTGTGAGATATCTTATCCGCGTATTCTGCAAATGATAAGCGAAACCGAACATTCCGCCCGGGTTTTACGACAAGCAGCAACAGCTGTCTGTCAACTTGAAATCCCAGTCGATCTTCATAAACCACTCGCGGCTGAAGTCGCTGAAGACTTTGTGGTTAAAAATGGCAAGCTCAAGCCATCACATCGCGGTTAGCAGAGGTTATTGTGCTTAAAGATAACTCAAACCGCCCTGTTATTGTGCAAAAGTATGGCGGCTCTTCAGTTTCCACTCCCGAGCATATTAAGCAAGTTGCGCAGCTTATTAAAAAAAGCTGTGACGCCGGTAATAAACTTTGCGTCGTGGTTTCCGCCATGGGTAAAACCACGGATCAATTGCTATTAACCGCCAAAGAAATAAGTCAAAATCCTTCTAGGCGCGAATTAGATATGCTGCTCAGCTGCGGCGAACGCGCCTCTATGGCGTTGTTAGCAATGGCTTTGCACGAAGAAGGCGTCCCCAGCATTAGTTTAACAGGCAGCCAATCTGGTATTATTACTGACGACGTGCATTCTGGAGCTAGCATTATTGAAGTGCGACCACATCGCGTACAAAGTGAACTGGATTTAGGCAAAGTGGTCATCGTCGCCGGTTTTCAAGGCGTCTCCTTCAAAAAAGAAATTACCACACTCGGCAGAGGCGGTTCAGATACCACAGCCATTGCCCTCTCTGCTGCACTGAACGCCGTTGCTTGCGAGATCTATTCAGACGTGGCCGGTGTTTACACCGCTGACCCCAAGGTCGTAAGCGAAGCACAATTGCTTGACACTGTCTCCTTTGAAGAAATGGAAACTTTGGCTTCCCTGGGAGCAAAAGTCTTAAATCAAGAAGCAGTCTCGTTTGCCAAAGATCGAGGCATTACCATTTTTGCTCGCAAAACAGGTGATGCTCATCAAGAAACCATAATCAAAGATATCAACATAACCAGCAACAAAGCTTTCATTGCCATCGCATATCAGCCTTGTCTTTTGCGTTTACACGTCAAGCAAATACAGCATTTAGCAGCATTGTTAAAAGCGCTAAGCATGGCCGGGATTGCGCCAACTCAAATTTTTTCTGGCTGGTGTTTTATATCACTTGACGATTCCCATGGCATCGATTCTATTTTAAAAAAGATGCCGCAAGTCCAAGCCGACCAAGATTTCGGAACTGTCTCATTCATTGGAAAAGGCATTTTAGCCTCCCCTTACTTATTGGTAGAAGCCCTGGAGATATTTAAAAATTCTCACATACAAGTCGGGGGGATCAGCGCTACTACTCAGCAAGTCAGTTTTGCCCTCTCGAAAAATGACGTTTTAAATGCCGTGCAACTTTTGCATAATGCTTTCCTGAAGGAAAGGCAGCGTGTAAATTAACGCGCACAAATGGAGAAAATTTCTATGCCGCTAGGTTTAAAAATCATTGTTCGAGGTATCCAATCTTAAAAAAAAGATGTGTTATATTGGCCGGTCCTGATTGCAAACCTCATTTTGGGAATTATGCATGAATTTATTGAAGAATCGTTTTTTTTCAGATTATTATACCGACAGAAGTGCTTTTATTTTGAACGCCAACGCTAAAAGCGTCACTGATCGCGTCGTCAGCAGACTTGTTGATCTAATACCTGCAGGCGATTTATTTTATTCGCGTTCCTTAAAAGAATCTGAAAATTTCTATCGCACTATTCTCAGACGAGGCTACGCTCGGGTATTTAGCGGTGGCGGCGACGGTACTTTAGTCAATGCTATTAACACCATTCGTCGCTTATCTAAGAATGGATTAAATAACCAAATTCCCGCAATTGGCGTTTTGAAACTCGGCACAGGCAATGCTATGGCCTCTATTGTGGGCGCACGCTCACCTTGGATCGATGTGAACCACGTTGTTAAAGGTGGCATGATCACGACACGACCCATGAATCTTGTTGAATGTGACAACGGCGAACTCGCACCGTTTGCTGGTATTGGTTATGATGGCGAAATCTTAAACGATTATTTTTCCTTAAAAGAAGCACACAAAGGAAAGCCCACCGAAAGATTAATGCACTCTCTTTTTGGCTATCTCTGGGTGGGTTTGACCCGCACCATTCCTCGCAATTTAAATCATCCTCAAAGTTGGATCCGCGTAGTATCTCAATTTGACGCGCATAAAATAGTTTGTTTACAAGGAAGAGATCAAGAACATTTGATTCCAGCCAGAACGATTCTTTACGAAGGACCTTCTTGTCTGGTTTCGGTTGGTTCTATTCCGTATTTTGGATATGGCTTTAAAATGTTCCCTTTTGCAGACAGAAAACCAGGTCATATCCAACTACGAATTTGCTCTTCAGGGGTTACCCCCATGATCACGCATATTTATCCTGGTCTCTGGAATGGCACTTATCGGCACCCTGAGCTACATGATTTTTTAGTAAAAGATGTGCAGATCGAATGTAAAAAAGAAATGTCCTACCAAATTGGGGGCGATGCTGCCGGGCTCAAACAAAATCTATCTTTTAAGGCCGCAGAAAATGTTGTGGAAGTTGCAGAACTTTCTAAGCAGCGCCTCGTGGCACCGCGTGGCATGCTCGGTTTGCTGCCAGCCCCAATTTTTGCGCGTAATTAACAGATGTTTTATAAAAGCTTGTCTCTGGCGCTTCCTGCCAATCTTGTTTATAGTAAAGGCATGAAAATACCTCGCTTTATTTTGACAAAGAAACCAATGGTTTATCTTCTGGGTTGTGTATCCGTATGCATTTTATTGAATGCCTGTGTTACCCCTCGAGGTGTCTTGCAAGATCGCAATTTTAAAAAAAGAGATACACAGTATCGAATTGGTGATCCAGGAAAGAATTGGCAACGCCTATATTTAAAAGATGCCGATTTAGCGTGGCTAAATGAACGCAGCAGTTCAACGATTTTGGTTAATTCACAATGCAAAGAGGCCAAAGATATTCCACTCGCCGCATTAACAGTCCAGTTGCTTATTGGCATGACCGAACAAAATATTGAGTCTCAAACGACATTGCCCTGGTCTGATCGAGAAGCCTTAGAAACGATTGTCACTGCAAAAATAGACGGCATTTCTCGTAAATTAAACATTTTTGTGCTCAAAAAAGATGGCTGTGTTTACGATATTATCTTTGCTGCTCCCCCAAATTTTTTTGATAAAGAAGTCGCTGCTTACCATGACATACGCGATCAATTTGACGCCGGGAGCAAAAAATGAGAGGGCCAGAAGAGGCAGATATCCCAAAAAAAGAGAACTCTTTTTATAAAACTGTCGCCCCAATCGAAATAGCAGGCGGGAGCCTTCGCCATTTTTTTATTTATATCGGATCGTTGGCACGTTTTTCAGGAAATTTTTTTGGCAATCTAACAAGTCGCCCTATTGAATGGGCAGAGATTCGTTATCAATGCGAGCAAATTGGCGTGAGTTCCATGCCTATTGCCGCCATCACCTTATTGTTTGTTGGTTTTGTTTTTGCTTTTCAATTTGGTATCTCATTACGCACTATGGGTGCGGTTCCATATATCGGCAATGTCGTCAGTTTAGCTATTTTAAGAGAACTTGGGCCTGTCTTTACCGCGTTGGTCGTCGGGGGAAGAGTGGGCGCCGGCATGGCGGCAGAACTTGGCAGCATGCGCGTCGCGGAACAAATCGATGCCATGAGAGCGTTAGGTGCTAACCCTTATAAAAAACTTTTAGTCCCTCGTCTTTTAGCTGGCACTTTCATGATTCCCATTGTCAGCCTTTTCGCCAGTTTTATCGGCATTTTTGGCGCCATGCTGGTTGCTTGGCTCGAATTCAATTTGAGTCCTGTCGCATTTTACAAGTCCGCAATTAGAACAATTAGCTTCGCCGATTTTTGGTCAGGCTTTTTTAAACCATTCTTTTTTGGTTTCGGTATCGCATTAATTGGTTGCTATCACGGATTTCACTGTGAGTTTGGCACAGCAGGTGTTGGCAAAACTACAACAAAAGCCGTCGTCAACATCTCCCTAATGATTATACTCGTGGATTTTATGCTGACCCGTATTTTCTCCTTGTTCTGGTAAATCATTTTGACTTTAAAAAAAGTAGATCATAAAAGCACCAAACGAGGAATGCCCATGGACACCGCCAAAAAAATTCGCCCACGCAAGGGCAAAGTGATTGAGGCTATCTTAGAAGCGCCTGACACTTGGACCTTACATGTTGAAATGGAAAAAGAGGAACGACAGTACCTAGCAGGTCAATTTATCAGCATTGATCCTCGCCAATTTCCTGAGCTGTCCGAGGTCATTAAGTATTTAGAGCATGTCAAAAAAAGAAGAGAATTAGTGCGTGCTTATTCTCTGGCCTCGATTCCTTCGGAGCCCTATATTTCTATTACGACTAAGCCAGAACGTTTTTATCCAGATGAAATGCAATACCCTCCCCTTTTGTCACCGTTACTTGCTTCCAATGTTTTAAAAGGTCGAGAGTTACAATTTTCAGGTTACACAGGGGCCTATGTTTTACCAGGCGACCACGCGAACACGACCAGTGAAGTGTTCCATTTTGTGGCGGGTTCCGGAGCTGTTCCTAATTTTGCCTTATTAAAAGATGAGCTGACATTAGAAAAAAATATCTCGGTATTTCATACGCTAATCGACGTCAATAAAACTTATGCCGATATTATTTATCGAGAACAGCTAGACATGCTGCTAAAACAATATGCTTCTCGCTTTAGAATCATGCATTTCTTAACGCGAGAAGAAAATCCTGAACGCCATGGCTCTCATTATTTTTCAGGAAGACCAACCACTGAACATCTGCGACCCTTAATTAAAGATCCCACCACGGCCTTAGCCTATGCCTGCGGAGCAGCTGTCACCAAATGGCAAAAAAAAGCGGCCCTCGAAACCGGTATCGAACCCAAACCACGTTTTTTAGAAGGCATTACTCAGGTGATTCACGAATTGGGAATCGATAAAAAACGTTTCAAAAAAGAAGTCTATGGTTGAGACTTTATAATTGGCTGGCAAGCGTTCTCGATTACTTGCGCTTTTTCAATAAGTGCATTTAACGTCTTTATCGCTTAGGTTGTGTAGTCCATCTGCCGTTCTTGTCGGAAAGTTCGACGTTTTATGGCAGCTTTGGTTGGTGACTTGTCTGCTATACCAGCACTCGTTAACCTCAAGATCAGCTTTTGCTCGAATAGGACATGCCGTGGCAGGCTGGTCTACGAGGTTCAGTCCGTAGTCGTCTGTGCAACCTATTGTGATTGTTTTGCCGGTCGAGTTCGGTGTCTGGCATAGGTATAACTTTTGGTCGAACACCCAGACTCTGGTCCACGCTGCCACAGGCATCCAATCCTAGTACCGTCATCTACAGCAACAATACTGGTATTCTATTAACCAATAAATTCCCCACTTTTTTCGGTTTATGTTTTGTCGTTCCAGCAAAGCCAAAATTCTTATTAATTCCCGCCTCATCTAATGCTTTCAGCAACGCATCGCGTGCTTTGAGCGGATCGATCAAGCCTTTTAGTCCACCTTTGGCCCATCTAACAAATCCTTGCACGTGTTTATCCAAACGCTCTTTT
>CANFCB010000036.1 GCA_947445025.1 Myxococcales bacterium | reverse complement strand
GTGCCGTTTGCAGATGCACAGAATCCCGCCTGGAAACCTGGCCTGCGCAGGAATGCACCCAAATTCTGTGCACTGGGGCTGGACACAGCAGCGTCGAAGAAAATCCCCCTACCCCCTTTTTCTAAGGGGGATTTAGACTTTATCAACAGTATTTCTAAGGGGGACTAAATCCAGATACAAGGCGGCGTGAACGTTTATGTTTTAGTTTGTATTCGACGCCACAGGCGTCATTTCGGTAGCCTGGTGGCTTTAGCCCCAGGTCGGAATGACGAATCTGCGTGAACGCTTACAAATTACCAGATTTAATTAGCTCTCCAGAGCACGTCTTTAATTCCTGCTTCTAGGTTGCAAAGCCGGGCCCAAACAAACATTAAATCGCTTAAACGATTCACATAAGCAAGCACTTCGTCACGAACTAATTCTCCCTGGTCCCGCAGAACAATTATCTCTTGTTCGGCATGCCGTACTGCGGTACGCGCCAAATGAAATCTCCCTGCTCCCTCGCTACCGGTGGGCAAAATAAAAGATGTTAAAGCCGGCAACATACTGTCGGCAACGTCGATGTAGTTTTCTAATTCTAAAATGCGCGCGCTGTTTACTTTAGATACCATTATTTTTGCTAATTTTTGCTGAGCTGACTCTTTTGCTGCAGTCGCAAGCTCTGCACCAATATCAAACAAATCACTCATAATCTCTGGCAGCAATTTTGCTATTTTTTCAGGTGTATCATGACTGCACAGCACAAATCCAATAGCGCTATTAGCAGCATCAACGGCGCCATAAGCCTTGACTCGCCCATGCGCTTTCGATACGCGCGCCCCACCAAATAAATCCGTCTGACCAGCATCACCGCGCTTGGTATAAATCTTCATGCTTTTCTCCACCATATTTTAAGGCATCGACCACTTTCAGCATTTCTGAAACAGCCTTTACATTATGAACACGAACCATGTCGGCTCCTGCACTCACCGCCCAAGCCAGTGCCCCCAAGGTGGCATTATCGCGTTGGTTTGCTTGAGTAATACCAGTTAATTCACCTATAAAAGCTTTACTACTGAGACCACATAAAACACCCGCGCCTATCCCCTGAAAGTGATCTAGCTTTTTAATTAAGTCTAAATTGTGCAGCAGTTTTTTGCCAAAGCCAATTCCAGGATCCACTAATATGCGTTGTGCAGAAAAACCTTTTTCCACGGCGAACTGAACTCTGTTTTTTAAATAAGCAGCTATGTCTAAAACAACATTGTCATAGACAATAGTTCCTTTTTGCATTTCTGGTGGCGTTCCTCTGGAATGCATCAAGACGACGACATCGGCATGTTTAGCAGCTTCCCACATTTTTTCGTCGTGACTAAAAGCAGATACGTCGTTTACCCAAGAGACTCCTTCTTCGAGGCAGGCTTTTGCGGTCGAAGCATTTCTTGTATCAATACTAAGGTTATTAATTCCTTGAGCAATTAACGCTTTGATTACCGGCAAAACAAGGGCTAACTCTGCTGCGGGAGAAACCATAGCAGCAAAAGGACGTGTTGATTCACCGCCAATATCTATGATATCTACCCCGGACTGCAGCATTAAATCAGTTTGCTTTAAGGCCGCATCAAGGCTTAAAAATTTACCGCCATCGGAAAAGCTATCGGGTGTAATATTTAAAATACCCATGATGAAAGTACGAGTACCTAGCAATAATTCTCGATCGCCACATTTAAGCATTAAAGATCCAAAACCTGGCGAACAGCCTCGATCATTCTGTCTGAAATAACTTGGGGCTCACTGCTGCCGTCAACAATAATTGCTTGCGCAGTAAATGCCAACTGCAAATAACGCTGACGGATAATGATTTGTACATCTGATTTATCAAATATTTCAGGTTGGCTGCCACGTTTTAAACGACGAGCACTAGCAATTTCTTCAGGTGTGTCGATGAGAATTGTCAAATTTGGATTGGGCGCATAGCGATTAATTTCTTTCACCCATCCTTGCGGCAAATCTAAACCTTGATAAACCAAACTGGATAAAACATACCGATCAGAAATCACGTCAATATTTTTTTCTAATCTTGGTAAAATCTCGTGCTCATAATGATAAAGGCGGTCAGCAGAAAAAGACAAGGCCAATACATGAGAATGCATTTTTGGTTTTTCATCTTCTTGTCGTAGCAATTTGCGAATAATCTCGCCAATAGGACCAGTGCTTGGCTCTGCCGTCAGATAACATTCGCGCCCGCTCGATTTCAAATATTCACATAAATATTTAGCCTGTGTAGTCGATCCCGAACCATCAATTCCTTCTACTACGATAAAACGCCCGCGTTCCATGATGTTTGCTCCCTTGCCGGTTATTTAATTAATTATTTTTAAGTTCTGCTTCAATGTGTTTCAAAGCTTCGCCTGCGGCCATACGTACTTCAGGATCTTCATGTCCTGTCGATAAAGTAAAGAGCCATGCCGCAGCCTTTTGTCCACCCATTTGCCGAACCGCCCAGATTGCCTGTTTGCGCACGTCGCCATTTTTGCGTTCTGCATATTGGGTGACGCCTTCGACAGCGTCGGGATCTGCGATATTTGTTAAAGCCACCAATGCCGCAAGGGCGGCTTTTTCATTGCGCCCTAAAAGAATTTTTACAAGGAGAGGAACGGTTTTTTTCTCTTTTTTAGTTCCCAATAAATGAATATTTTGTAGCAATAAGCTCTCATTGACATGCTCCCCTGCCCAATCTTCATTTATCATCTCTAACAAGCGCTCGGTACTTTGTTTTTCTCCCTGCCATGAAGAGATTAACTCGGCCAAACTTTGTGAAAAGGCACGTTCAAAAATTAAGCGATGCTCGCTTGCGTTCGCTACAGCAAGAGAAGCAGATCCAAAGTACTGTTCTAAACCTTGACTGGTTATCTCAGAATATTTGAGACTGACCATTAATTGGCCAGCGCCAACTCCTTCCTTGACCGGTAAAAATTGAAATCGTACACGCAAAACGCCTTTTTTAGAGCCATCCCATTTTGCGCTTATAATTTTTTGGCGAGATAGAATCGTTTTGCAACTTTGTCGCACATCTTCACGTTCCAATTTAAAAGCATTGTCACCAGAAATACGATCAATCAGCAATTGCGTTACCAGCAACGACTGACGACAATGGCAGTCCGCCAACAAAAATATCGACAAAAAAACAGCTAGCAAAATCAAACAAAATATTCTTAATGTCATAGTAAATTAACTTGGGCCTATACGTTTAGTGGACAATAATTTAGAGGAAAGTTGACGCTTTAATAATTTTTCCATTTTCAAAGAAACATGGCAAAGCAAATCTAAATCAACTCCGGTTTCAATGCCCATAGCTTGCAACATATAAACCAAATCCTCAGTAGCCACGTTACCCGAAGCACCAGGAGCATAAGGGCATCCACCCAAGCCGCCCGCCGATGCATCAAAAGACTTCACGCCCAGGCTCAAAGCCGCAAAAATATTTGCTAACGCCATTCCACGCGTGTCGTGTAAATGCAGCGCAATTTTATCGAGGGAAATCTCCTCAGCAACGGCTTGCACCAACTCCAAAGTTTGTTTTGGATCGCCAATTCCAATCGTGTCACCGATACTGATTTCGTAAGCACCCAATTGATTAAAAAGCTTTGCTAAGTGTACCACTCGAGAGACAGCCACGTCCCCTTCATAAGGACAACCAAAGGCACACGAGATGTAAGCACGAAAAGGCATTTTATCATCGAGGGCTCGCATCGCTACTTCTGCATACCTAGAAAATGCTGCATCTGTTTTAGCATTAATATTTTTTAAATTATGTGTATCTGACGCCGCCAAGACAAAGGCCACTTCATCCATCTTGGTGTTAAGTGCCTGTTCATACCCTTTCATGTTGGGGACTAGTGCCGCATAAGAAACACCTTTTTGACGTCTAATCCCTTTAGCGACTTCTACTTGATCGGCCAAAGGCGGAATCCATTTAGGATTTACAAAGGCCGTGACCTCAATGCGTTTCAAACCAGATGCCACCAAGCCTTCAATAAATCCAATTTTATTCATGGTATCCACAAGCAAACGTTCATTTTGTAGGCCATCTCTCGGGCCTACTTCCATGAGTTTAACGCTTTGTGGAAAACTAAAATTCACATCAATTCCTTTAGGGCATTTTGCGCAATCACCAAACGCTGAACCTCGCTGGTGCCTTCATAGATCTCCGTAATCCGTGCATCTCTATAGTGTCTCTCGACGGGATATTCCGTAACATAACCATTGCCACCAAAAATTTGCATGGCTTGATGCGTGACAAATGTCGCGGTCTCTGATGCTGACAATTTAGCCATGGCGGCAGCTTTTGTATAGCTTTGCCCCCGATCTTTTAAGCAAGCAGCCTGCCAAGTAAGAAGTCTGGCACTTTCAATACGCAAAGCCATGTCAGCTATTTTCATTTGAATTGCTTGCAGCTTAACCAGCGGTTGCCCGAATGCCGTTCTTTCTTTAGCGTAAGCCACCGCCGCCTCAAAAGCAGCTTTAGCAATCCCTAAAGCTTGAGCAGCAATGCCAATCCTCCCTCCATCTAATGTCGCCATGGCTACTTTAAAACCATAGCCTACTTCGCGCAAAATATTTTCTTGGGAAACACGACAATCTTCAAAAATAAGATTGCAAGTCGATGAGGCCCGAATACCTAACTTGTCTTCTTTTTTACCTAAAGAAAGTCCAGCCGTCGGCATGGGGACGACAAAAGCCGTAATGCCTTTGTTACCTGCCTTGGCGTCCGTGCTGGCAAACACAATAACCGCATCAGCCTCGTAGCCATTGGTGATCCAAGCCTTGGTGCCATTGATAATATAACTATCGCCATCTTTCACAGCAGTGGTCTTGGCTGCGGCAGCATCAGAACCATTGCCAGGCTCGCTCAGTGCAAAACAACCTAACTTCTCCCCGCGCGCAAAGGGAATTACGAACTGTCTTTTAAGCGCGTCGGAGCCATACGTCATGATAGGATCACAAAAAAGTGAGTTATTAACGCTCATGATAACGCCACAAGAAGCACAGCCGCTGCTCACTTCTTCCATGGCAATAGCATAAGACAAAACGTCTAAACCCGCACCGCCCCAAGTTTCAGGAACGGCTACACCCATCAAACCCAAGGCCCCAAGCTTTTTAATTTGTTCGGCTGGATACAGATGCTTTTGATCCAAGATCGCCGCCACGGGCTTTAGTTCTTTTGTCGCAAAACCACGACAAGTTTTTCTAAGCAGGCGATGGGTTTCATTCAGTTCAAACATTTTAATACCCTTAAAAAGAAGCGATCCGTTTTTCTAAAAATGCCTTAATGCCTTGCTCGTGCTCTGCGCTGCTAAAAACAAGACCAAAAGATCGTTGCTCCATAGCATTTGCTGTCCGCATATCAACGTTTTGTCCTTCTCTAATCAAACTCTTAGCCAAAGAGATAGCATAAGGACCACGACTTGAAATTTGTTTTGCTGTTGCTAATGCCGCAGAAACGACCTCGCCGGCAGGAAAAATTCGATTGGCCAAACCAGTGCGCAAGGCTTCTGCCGCATTGATTTGTTTCGCAGTAAAAATCATTTCACGGGCATAAGCGTCCCCTACCCGCCTCGTCAAACGCGCAATGCCACCAAAACCCGGAATCAATCCAAGTTTTGTTTCCACCAAACCAAAAGAAGCATTTTCACTGGCATAAATAAAATCACAAGCAAGCGCCAACTCAAGTCCACCACCAAGGGCAAATCCATTGACGGCAGCTATAACTGGCACAGACAGCGCGCCTATTAAATCAAAAACACGATGTCCTAAAATGGAAAATTGTTCGGCTTGCATGGGCGTAAGATTTTTCATCTCACCAATGTCCGCACCTGCGACAAAACTTTTATCACCAGCTCCGGTAATCACCACTGCGCGCAGACGATCATGACTTTTTATCTTAAAGAAGGCCGCTTCTAATTCGAGCAAGGTCTGCTGGTTAAGTGCATTCAAGACTGTGGGCCGGTTAATGGTAATTATCTGGGCTAATTCGTGTTCAGTGACTGTTAAATTTTCATACGCCATCAATACCAAGCTCCTTTTGATAAAACTTATCGCTGCACAACAATTGCGACCGCCTCACCGCCACCAATGCAGAGCGTGGCACAACCGGTTTTCACATTTCTTTGTATCATTGCAGACAAAAGCGTCGTCAAAATGCGCGCACCAGAACAACCAATAGGATGCCCTAAAGCCACCGCGCCACCCCAGACATTGACACGATCTTGAGGAATCTTAAGCTCACGCATGGCAACCATCGCCACGACAGCAAAGGCCTCGTTAATTTCAAATAAATCGATGTCATATATTGAAAGCTGCGCAGCTTTCAACGCTTGCTTTATGGCCCCCACAGGCGCCGTAGTAAACCAAGCCGGATCCGCCGCAAAAGTTGCCGTCGCGATAATTTTAGCAAGCGGCAATATTTGACGACGATGAGCTTCTGCTTGTTCCATAACAACCAAAGCTGCAGCGCCATCATTAATCTTAGAGGAATTAGCCGCCGTCACAGTTCCTTCTGCAGAAAAAGCAGCTTTCAAGGCAGCCATTTTTTCCGGCATATAACGCTTTGGTTCCTCATCGCTATCGACGAGCATGCTTTTTTTATGAGCTTGTACTGAAACCGGCACAATTTCTTCCGTGAAAAATCCTTGCTGCTGCGCATACAAGGCACGCCGATAGCTTGACTTAGCAAAATCATCCTGCTCTTGCCGACTAAAACCATAATGCAAAGCGCACTTATCGCCGAAATTACCCATATGCAATGAGCTGTAAGGATCTAAAAGACCGTCGTGAATCAGTGAGTCAACGGCCAACTGGTTTCCCAAACGCATCCCAGCTCGCGCTGTCGGCAGCAAGTAAGGAGCTGAAGACATCGATTCCATACCTCCAGCTACAACGATCTTGGCATCACCCAACAAAATAGCTTGCCGCGCCATCATGACGGCTTTTAACCCTGATCCACACACTTTATTGATTGTGGTACACGGAATTGACGTCGGCACGTCAGCATAGATCGCAGCTTGCCGCGCCGGCGCTTGGCCTGTTCCCGCCGTAAGAACCGCACCCATGATCACTTCATCAACATCTTGCGCTTTGATTTGGGCTCGCTCTATCGCAGCTTTGATAGCAATACCCCCCAACTTGGGCGCAGACAAAGTCCCCAAGCTTCCTTGAAAACTTCCTATAGGTGTTCGTGCTCGACTAACAATGACGGCTTCTTTAAACATAAAAAAACATTTAACATGGGTCTAAATCAAGAGCAAGCAGCGATTCAAAACAGAAAATAAGATTAAAAGCTCTCGTCAAAGACAACCGAATTTTTGCTGGCCTCAAATCCTTTTTGATACTCGGTTACCCGCTTTTCAAAAAAATTAGTAAGTGGCCTTAGATCTTGTAAAACCATAAAGGGAAAAGGATTGTGCGCGTGGTACTTTTTAGGAAAGCCAATCTGCACAAAACGTTCATCAGCGACATATTGCAAATACTGCAGCATTAAATTTTCAGACATACCACTGATACCAAGACTCAGTGTGTCTTTGCAAAAAGCCATTTCCACGGCAATGGCTTCCTCAATCATGTCCTCCACTTTTTCCTGTAACGTTTTGTCAAATAATTCCGGATATTCAGTGCGGATAACAGCTACAACTTCCATGGCTGCCTCAATATGCATGGTCTCATCACGAAACACCCAATTGGTCGCAGTGGCAAGTCCGGGCAACAAACCCTTGTTTCGCAAAAAATAAACATAGGCAAAGGAACCAAAGAAAAACAAACCTTCGACGCAAGCAGCAAAGCAAATCAAGTTTTCGACAAATTGACGACGCTTTTCATGCGTATCTAGCACGTCTAATTTTTCGATAGAATCCATATGCTTAAAGCAAAAATCGGCCTTTAGTTTGACGCAATCAATGGTTTGATAAGCATCAAAAGCAGATTTTCTTTCCTCAGCGTCGGTAATATAGTTATCAACCAGCAGCAAATAAGTTTCCACATGCAACATCTCATCAAAAAGTTGCTTGCCCAAAAACATGCGATATTCTGGAGAATTGACATGCTTGTAAAAATTAAGCACCAAATTATGCGCCACCAAGTTATCCGCCGTAGCAAAAAATGCCACCAGTCGTTTAATCAGATGCGCCTCAGCAGGACTTACCTTGTCGCGTAAATGCTCAAAATCCACAGAAAAATCAATTTCTTCTGTGGTCCAAATGTTTTTAATAGAATCTTTGTAAAGCTTAAAGAACTGAGGATATTTCATGG
>CANFCB010000035.1 GCA_947445025.1 Myxococcales bacterium | reverse complement strand
GCGAAAGAAGTTTTAAGAGGAATATGGCAAAAAATGTCAAATGAAGAAACAATAAATAGCAACCCCAATCCCAACCTTAAATGGTATGTGGTTCATACTTATTCTGGATTAGAAAATCGCGCTAAAAAAACACTAGAAGATCGTATTCGCCAGTACACCTTGGACGACCAATTCGGAGAAATTTTGGTCCCCACTGAAACTGTCGAAGAAATCAAATCCGGCGTTCGCAAATCGCAAAACCGCAAATGCTTTCCAGGCTATGTGCTCGTACAAATGGAATTCACCGATGAAACGGCGCATTTAGTACGCAACACGCCTAAGATCACTGGTTTTGTTGGTGGCGCTAAAAAACCTGCTCCTTTGAGTCTGGCTGAAGTTGAACGTATGCGATCACTGGCACACGGCATCCAAAAACCACGAGCCAAAGTCGAATTTTTGGAAGGCGATCAAGTTAAAGTTATTGAAGGACCATTTGCTAATTTTAACGGCAGCGTTGAAGAAGTAAAACCCGACAAACAAAAAATCCGCGTCTTAGTTTCCATTTTTGGTCGTTCGACTCCTGTCGAATTAGACTATGCCCAAGTGGAACGGATTGCTTAAAATCGAAGAATTCCCGCTTGCCAAGATGGATTTATCTCTCTAAACAAGTGTATTCTAGTATTCATATCATGTGGGAGCCGCGCCATAAGCGATGTACCACTTCATGGAGTTAAAATATGGCAAAAAAAATAACTGCGCTGATAAAGCTTCAAGTACAAGCAGGTAAAGCAAATCCAGCGCCTCCAGTTGGACCTGCTTTAGGTCAGCACGGACTTAATATTCCTTCTTTTTGCAAGGAATTTAATGCACGCACCCAAGATCAAATCGGAATGGTTATTCCGGTTGTGATTACCGCTTATTCCGATAAATCATTCACCTTTGAGACCAAAACTCCACCAGCTTCTATTTTGCTCAAGAAAGCAGCAGGACTCAAAACAGAGAAAAAACCTGGTGCCGGAGCAAAGAATCCAGGCAAAGAAAAGGTTGGCAGCGTCACCAGAGAGCAAGTAGCAATGATTGCTAAGACCAAAGCCCCTGATCTAAATTGTTATGACGTGGAAGCTGGCATTAAGATTATCTCTGGAACAGCACGTTCCATGGGTATCGAAGTTGTGGGCTAATTTTTAAATTTTAAAAGTGAAGTGAGGTTTTCCATGGCAAAACATGGCAAAAAATATCGTGAAGTGGCAAAAAAAGTCGACGCAAAGGTGCGTTACGGCATTGATGATGCCTGCCGCTTAGTCAAAGAAACTAAAACCGCCAAGTTCGATGAATCCGTCGATATCGCTGTCAATTTGGGTGTTGATCCAAGACAAGCAGAGCAAAACATCAGAGGCGCAGTGTCATTGCCTCATGGTACCGGTAAAACACTGCGCGTCGCTGTATTTGCTAAGGGCGCCAAAGCCAAAGAAGCTGAAGAGGCTGGTGCTGATATTGTTGGCGCAGAAGATTTAGCAGAACGCGTCGAAAAAGGCTTTTTGGATTTTGATAAAGTAATTGCTTCGCCAGACATGATGAGTGTTGTTGGTAAACTTGGCAAGGTGCTTGGTCCGCGCGGTTTGATGCCTAACCCAAAAGTTGGAACAGTCACAGTTGATGTAGCAAAAGCAGTAAGAGACGTCAAAAGTGGCAAGATTGAGTTCAAGGTCGACAAAACCGGAACTGTTCATGCACCCGTTGGCCGTATTTCCTTTAGTGTAGAGAATCTCCAAGAAAACTTGAAAGCATTTCTTTATGCGATCGCCCGTGCCCGTCCTGCGACGGTCAAAGGGCAGTACATCAAGAAGGCAGTGCTCTCATCTACTATGGGACCTGGTCTTAAAATTGATGTTAATCAAGTTTTGAGTTTGACAGACAAAGGCTAAATTTTTATTTTAGCCCTTGTATGTTTGTAAATGATATGTCATGTCTGCAGCGCGTTTGTTTTTAAAGGACAAGCGCTGCAACTTTGTCAAAGACAGTAGGTGCTCTTGAAATTTTCAAGACTGAAATATCCTGCCGAGGCGAAGAAATCAGTTGTTTACTTGATTTCCCCTCACATCTTTGGACAAATAGACTTTTTAGTGGTCGTTTTTTAGATGTTTGTATTGGGGTTTCACGATGAATCGCGTAGAAAAGCAAGAGCAAATCGATTTTTTAAAAGCTGTCTTCAATGATACAGAATCCATCGTTCTAGCAAGTGTCTCAGGCATCAATGCCAGTCAGATTGCTTCGCTTAGACGCAAATTGTACGACGGTGGTGTTAGCTTTAAAGTTGTTAAAAATAAGTTGGCGAGGATTGCTTCACAGGAAACACCCGTCAGCGTTTTGTTTAATGATTTTGCTAATTCAACAGCAGTTGCTTGGAGCGTAAAAGATGCCGTTGCTCCTGCAAAAATCTTAGTCAAATTCAAAGAAGAATTTGAAAAATTTGAAGTTAAGGCAGGCTATAATGCCGGAAAACGCCTTGGCTTCAATGAGTTGAAGGCCTTAGCCAGCTTGCCAAGTCTAGACGTGCTTCGTGCGCAATTGCTTGGTGCTATGCAGGCTGTGCCTGCCAAATTACTTGCGCAAATTAACGCTCCCGCAACACATGTGGTTGGGGTGTTAAGTGCCAAAGTAGATAAAGAAAAAGAAGCTGCATAAATTAGTTTTTGTTTTTTAATATGCCAAGGAGGATATAATGGCGAATCTGGAAACATTGGGTGATGAGTTATCAAAGTTGAGCATTATGGAAGCTTCAGAGCTTGTCAAAATGCTAGAAGATAAATGGGGCGTAAAAGCCGCTTCTGGTGGTGGCATGATGATGGCAGCAATGCCAGCAGCTGGCGCACCTGCAGCTGCAGCCGAACAAACCGAATTTGATGTTGAACTTCTTGCCGCTGGCGACAAGAAAATTCAAGTAATCAAAGTTGTTCGCGAATTGACCGGTCTGGGCTTGAAAGAAGCCAAAGATCTAGTTGATGGCGCTCCTAAAGTTGTCAAAGCTGGTGTCTCTAAAGCAGATGCTGACGCCATGAGAGCTAAACTTGAAGGCGAGGGCGCAAAAGTTAACGTGAAGTAATTTTACTTCGCATTTTTTTTGCGTTAGAACCCACTTGTCCTTGATTATCAGGGCAGTGGGTTTTTTTAAATTTATTATCAATACAGTCGGAATCTTATGAAAACTCGCCTGCGTATTTTTATGATGGTCTTTTTTCTGTTTTCACAAACTGCTAACGCAAATGAGATTTACCGTAGCGAGCAGAGTGACGCAATGCAGGCATTTATCGTGCCTGTTGGTATTACGGTTTGCTTTCAAATATTAATACATAGACTTCCTCAGAGATTCGAACCCTGGAAAGGACCGTTACAAATAGGTTTCTCCTTGTTTCTATCGAATTTTTTTTGGCCAGAATAACAAATTAAATACTGAAAAGTTTAGGAGATTTATGAAAATACGCTTACATGTTTTTATGATGGTCCTGTTTTTGTTTTCACATACTGCTAATGCGGAAGATGAGCGCGATCTATTCAGTGAAATAAGTGGCCGCAATTTTATTACCGGTGTTGTTGTTCCTGTTTCAATTACTATATTTTTTCATTACCTCTTAGCTACTGCAGCTAGTACCCCACGGCCAGGCAGCCAGGTTGTAGCGATAGAAACAGTAAAAACGCTTCTTACGGTTGTTGTGCTGAAAACAGTCTGGGCGCCAACAGAAAAGATGTTCAAACATTTTTATGATCCTAATGAAAAAGAACAAAATACACGTAAAGAAAAAGAACAAAAACATGAAGCGCTCTTATCTAATTTGGACAGGATTTTGCCGCTAGTAAGAAAGCATCTACAGGAAAACGATGCTGAAGCGGCAATTGACCTTATGGCCAACATGATGCTTAGAATAGAACATTTGCATGCAGACTTAGATGTTTACAGTGGTTTAATTACCAAAGACACAGTCGAAACACTGCTTTTAAAACGTATTTCGCTTCCCTGTGCCTTTCATGCAGATTTGCTGGCTAAGATTGAAGAAAAAGACATTATAATGCGTGGCGCAAACATGCTTTATTATCGCGACTTATTAGAAAAATGGAACATGCCCATAAAGCCTTGCTTGAGCCTCGAGCAAGATTGTCCAGATGATTATCAAGGATTGCTAGAAACATGGAACAGAATAGAAACGCAGGAGCAGTCCTGCTCGTCAATAAAGCCAGAGGACTAACATCATTTGATGTGATTGCTCGTCTCAGACGTACCTTAAAAATAAAATGCATCGGGCATACTGGGACACTTGATCCCTTCGCCACTGGATTGCTGGTAATTTTGATCGGTAGCTATACCAGGTTATGCAATTACATAACCGCTCAAGATAAAAACTATCGTGCCCATGTTTCTTTTGGAGCCGGCACTGATACCAACGACCTCGAAGGCAAGGTGATTAGCCAAGGCGATCCTGCTTTCATTCAAGAAGAGCAAATACGTCAGGCACTTACCTCTTTTTTAGGAAAGCAGCAGCAAATTCCCCCACAGTTTTCCGCTATCTCAATCGATGGAGAGCGTGCTTACAAAAAAGCCCGTCGCGGAGAAGTGATTGATTTAGCAGCTCGTCCTGTTGTTATCCACAGCATCAAACTGATTTCATGGAAAAACCCCTGTGCAGAAATTGAAGTGCACTGCTCCAAGGGAACTTATATTCGATCAATCGCTCGCGATTTAGGGAATTTATTAGGTGCACCAGCGCATTTAAGCCAACTACATCGTCTCTTTAGCGGTTCTTACCAGGTGCAAGCAGCGATTTCTTCGGACGACTTAGGCGATTTAGAAAAAGTTTCCTCTCATTTAACAACGGGAATTCATGCGATTTTAGACATTCCTAAAATTGAAATTAGTGCCGAAACAGCGCTTGCTTTAAAGCGCGGCCAGAAACCATTTTGCGATTTAGACATCAGTAGCGAGGTGGTTTTTTTAACGCATTGCCAAAGCGAGCTGGTTGCTTTAACGCGTTTAGCAGAAAAGAAATTAGTGGCTGTTAGAGGGTTTTAAATGATTATCGTCGAACACGATCAAAATCAAATCGTTACTGTCACTTTAAACCGACCAGAACAATTAAACGCACTTAACCGGCCTTTGCTTTTACAGTTACAAAAAGAAGTCCTGGCGTTAAAAGCCGATGACAGCCTGCGTGCCGTTATTTTTACCGGCAAGGGCAAAGCTTTTTGCGCAGGAGCCGACTTAAAAGAACGTCAAGGCATGACGCTTGAAGAGACGCGGCATTTTGTTCGCTTAATTGGCGATATTTTTTTCAGTATTGCCACATTACACATGCCCACCATCGCCGCAATGCAGGGCAGCGCCTTTGGTGGCGGCCTAGAATTAGCGTTGGCTTGCGATATACGCATCATACAAAATCAGGCCTTGGTTGGGTTAACCGAATGTGCCTGGGGAATTATTCCTGGGGCAGGGGGCACCCAGCGCTTAACCCAGCTTGTGGGCATAGCCAAAGCCAAAGAGTTAATTTTCTCAGCGCAAAAAATAACTACCTATGACGCCAAAGCTATTGGACTAGTTAACCAAGTGGCTGAGGCCGAACAAGATGTTATGGAATTGGCGCTCGATTTGGCCAAAACCATAGCCAAGTGTGCACCTTTAAGCGTTCGTGCTGCCAAAAAAGCAATTAGCTTGGGGGCATTTCTCGATGCAGAAGAGGGCTTAAGACTAGAAGAGTACTGCTATGAATCTATCTTGCACTCACAAGATCGCCTTGAAGGTTTAGCTGCATTCAACCAAAAAAGATCGCCAATCTATTTGGGTATTTAGTTAGATTTTTTTAAAATTTGAACAATTATGTTATAATAAATATCAAATCTGCAGGAGGTTTTTATGAAAAATTTAGTAGCGGTTATTTTGTTCTTTTTAGCATCCAACGCGAGTGCTTCGTCGGTTGAGGTTTTGAGTGCTGAATACGATCAAATAAGAGAAGTTATCAGCATTAAGACTGCAATCAAAAAATCGGAAAGACAATCTGTAAATATCAGATGGGGCATGTGCCAAGAATCATACCCAATGCGCTGTTTTGCAGCGTTAACTATTACACCAAAAAGTGATTTGGATGTAGGAACTGAAACTGAAGTGATGGAAACCTTAGAAAAAGATGTCAGCCATGTTGCCAAGCCCTCATATCTGTTGATTCGAGGGGATAAAAATTCGCGCGTCGAAGCATTTATTGGAGATGCCGGATAATATTTTTATTTCTTGTGCGTGCGTAGACGTTGAAAATGTTCCAGCGTTTTCATAATAGCGCCACGCAAAGAATTCTTGCCTTTATCCCAATCTCGCCCTGTCATTAATTCAATGACATCTTCGAAGGTATTAGCGGTATAGATTTCAAAAAGACCTGCAGCACAGGCTTCTACGATTTCTTCTTTTAAGACAATATCAGAAGCGTTTGACGCTGGAATGACAACGCCGTGCACACCGCTGGTTTTAAGCGCCTGGCAGACATTAAAGAAACCCTCAATCTTTTCATTAATACCACCAACAGCTTGGATTTGCCCTCGTTGATCGATGGAGCCAGTAACGGCAAATCGCTGTGACAACGGCGCATCGGCCAACATGGACAAAAGTGCACAAGTTTCTGCTAAAGATGCGGAATCGCCATCAACTTCGCTGTAGGTTTGCTCCATGCATAAAGTGGCATTAAACCCAAGCGGGATGTCCCTGCCAAATTGATTGGCCATGAGGCCACGAATAATCAAGCGGCCCTTGGTATGAATAGGGCCCCCCTGTTTGGTTTCTCTTTCAACGTCGATAATTTGTCCGCGACCGCAGCCAACACTGCAAGTAATGCGAATGGGAACGCCAAATTCATAGCTGCCAAGTTCGATAACAGTCAAGGCATTAATTTGACCAAGCACCTCTCCGGTTGTCTCAATTGTGACATGGCCTTGCAAAATATCTTCGATCATTTGCGTTTCTAAAAATCCTTCGCGTTCTGCTCTGGCATCGAGCGCACGTCTGATATGCCTGGCATCGATCTGCGCAGAACGATCTTTTGCGGCCCAAAAATTAGCTTCGCGAACCAAGTCGGCGATATCACCCAGGCGTGCTGTTAACTTTTTCTGATTTCCTGAAAGTCGAACTGCTTGTTCTAAAATGCGCGCAGCGCCAGGTGCACTCAATTTTTTTAAGTCTTCATCGAGACAAATTCCATTTAGGAATTGCAGATACTTGGTAATATGTTCAGGACAAAGATCCATCTGCATGTCGAAGTCAGCTTTTACTTTAAACAGTTTTCCAAAATCCGAATCGTTTTTGGACAAAGCATAATAAAGCTCAGGCACTCCAATCAATATAACTTTAAGAGAAAGAGCGACTGGTTCAGGACGCAAGGATACCACCGAAACCATTCGGCCAGGCTCACCGGGATCATCAAGTTCAACGGCACGATTTTTAAGAGCGCGCTTTAATCCTTCCCAGGCTGCAGGATCACGCAAAAGATCTTGTGCTTCCAGCACCAAGTAACCACCGTTGGCCAGATATAAAGCCCCAGCACGAATGCGGGTATGATCTGTCAGCGTCTCACCGGCTCTGAGCCTCTGTTCGATGCGACCAATTAAATTAGATGAAGTCGGATGGGTTTCTTGCACCACGGGCGCACCAGCCGATTTAGAGCGCGTGACCAAGGGGTTAACGCGATAGCGAATCAGAACCGGTTCATCGTAATCTGGTTCCTCCTCTTCTTCATGCAATTTCCTTCTCGGATAATTGGGCTCAGCTCCATCGACAGTATGCACGCGCTCATCAGGAATGATGCGGCGCAAACGACTCAGAACATCTTCACGCATGGCTTCCAGGTGAGTGACAATAATTTTAAAATTTTTCCATTGGGCTTTAGCATTATCAAACAAAGGTAATAGAACCGCATTGGCTGTAGCTTTTTCAAGTTTTTCAATATTATCTTCTGATTCTTTTTCAACAGCACGTACTTTTCGAATGGCATCTTCTAGGTGTGCTTCAAGTTTTTCTGCATTTTGCTCTAAAAGATGTTTTTCGTCGTCATTCAGCAGCTCAAATTCTTTTTCATTAATGGGCTCGTTATTTTTATTGCCGGGCGTTAAGGTCAAGGCACCTGCCGCTCTTTGCAGAACAAAGCCTTTTAATTTAGCTTCCTCATCGATAACATTTAGAATTTCATCGGTTCTAAAACGACATTGTTCTTGAATTTCTTGCCGCTCATTGACGTAGCGTTCAGATTCCATTGTTTTTTCTAAATCGCCCAACATACGATCCACCAAGGAATCATAGGTTTTTTTAATTTTAGGCCCTAAAGAAGGTGGAACTTTCACAGCTAAAGGACGATCGCGATTTTCAAAATTATAAAGCAAAATAACGTCATCGGGAGTTGGTTCTTTTTTAGCGCGTTCATAGAGTAACTGATTGACCGTCGAGGTGCGCCCTGTGCCTGATGCGCCAACTACGAAAATATTGTAGCCTCGCTGTTTGATGCCTAGGCCTAATTCCAAAGCCGACAAAGCTCTTTCTTGCGCCATGGCGCCAATGCGATTTTGTTTGCGAAATCTTTTGTAACGCAACGTGCTTTTGATGATAGACAAATCCTCGAATTGCCATCTAAGATTATGTGGTGGTATTTTTCGAAGCATCCATAAACTCCTTCAAGGCTCACGTAG
>CANFCB010000034.1 GCA_947445025.1 Myxococcales bacterium | reverse complement strand
TTCCGTTATTAAACGGTAAAGACAACCGACCGTTACTGGATTATGATTTAATCGAAATGATTGTTTTCAGTTATCCCATCAACCTGACGGGAAGACAATTGAATACGGCAATTAAAGATGAGCTACAGCATTTTAGCGAGGTGCCGTTTGCAGATGCACAGAATCCCGCCTGGAAACCTGGGCTGCGCAGGAATGCACCCAAATTCTGCGCACTGGGGCTGGATGCAGCAGCGTCGAAGAAAATCCCCCTACCCCCTTTTTCTAAGGGGGCTAAATCCAGCTACAAAGCGGCGTGAACGATTATGTTTTAGTTTGTATTCGACGCCGCAGGCGTCATTTTGGTAGCCTGGCGGCCTTGGCCCCAGGAACCCCGGGTAATGCACCCAAATTCTCTACACTGGGGCTGGACACAGCAGCGTCGAAGAAAATCCCCCTACCCCCTTTTTCTAAGGGGGACTAAATCCCCTAAAACGTCCTGAACAGTAGTGAGTCTGCGCTGGCATGACAACTAAAAAATTTCTAGCAACCTTTGCTGATAGTTTTAGATAATAGGTTTAAGATTGAAATTGGTCCTATTATGAAACGATGAGCTGGGGTGTTGTATGCCAGAAATTCCAATAGGTGGCATTGGTGGGCTTGAACAAGCCCAAAAAATAATAGAAGAAGTTCAAAAAAAACCTGCGGGCAAAAGCTTCGGTGATGTGATGGCGAAAGCAGCTGCCAAAGGCAATATGGCCTCTAAAAATTTACAGCCTGCAAATATGGCGCAGCCACGCAATATTCAGTTTAACTCTGCTCAGCAAGTGACTGTGGCCAAACCAACGCAAGGAGTGAATAAAATAGATGCAGATCGCCTAAAAATCGCTCAAGGGATTCAAAAAACAGATCCGGCGATCCCTTCCTCCTTAAAAAATTTAGTCGGAAGCCTTGCCAACGATCAAGGAGCGTTGACCAAGCTTATGAATGTGGCGATGAGTGGGCAACAGTTTTCGCCAGCGCAATTGTTAACCTTGCAATCAGCAACCTATAAAGTCACTTTTGAACTCGACGCCATGAGTAAACTGGCAGAAACAGCAAGCGGCGCAGTTAAGTCGACCATGCAAACCCAAGTCTAATTGAAAATGTCGTATTGTCTTATGCGCAGTAAGGAATAATAACACTCTAGGTGTAGATATTTTTTTTTATTGATAAGATAAACCGTGCAAGTTTAACTCTGGGGCAAATTGGGTAATTATGGACGTCAGCAGTTTTTACGTTGTTATATTATTTATATGTTTTATTTTGTCGATTTTTTTCTCAGGAGCGGAAACAGCGCTAACCTCCCTTTCTGATGCCAAAACACAGCAGTTGCTCGAGGGTAAGCATCGCAGTGCCAAAGCGCTGCATTTGTGGTTCAAACATCCCAATCGCGTTCTAACGACATTACTGGTCGGCAGTAATATTGTTAACACCTTAAGTGCCGCGATTGCCACTGTCCTGGCTGAACGCTTATTTGGTGGCTACGGAATTGCCATTGCTACAGGTTTAATCACGCTGATACTTCTTGTGTTTTGCGATGTGACTCCAAAAACATTTGCCAGACACAATGCCGAAGCGATTGCACCAGTTGCCATGGTTATGTTGGCGCCCTTCTACTGGTTTTTTTCACCGATTGTTTTCTTACTGACTTGGTTCGCTGCACTTGTGGTTCGATTGATGGGCGGAAAATCTTCTTCCAGCGGTCCTATTGCGACCGAAGAAGATATCGCTTTTATGATTCGACTTGGACATAAGGGCGGTGTTCTGGCCAGCGAAGAAGGCGAAATGCTAGAAAGCGTATTTGAATTTCGCGATACTTTAGTGAAAGAAGCCATGGTGCCCCGAACCAAAATTGGTTCTCTCGATAAAAATGATTCCTTAGATGAAGTGTTAGCAGAAATCAGAGAGCATAATCATTCTAGATGGCCAGTTTACCAAGACAATATCGACAACGTGATTGGTATTTTTCACTCGAAAGAATTATTCGAAGTCTTGAAGCATCCCCATGCCGAATTTGATTTGATGAATTATGTGCGCCCTGCTTTGTTTGTCCCCGACATCATGAAAGTGCGGGCTTTGCTCAAAGAATTCAAACACGGTAAAGCGCATCTCGCTGTGGTGGTTGATGAATACGGTGGCACCGCTGGTATTATTTCTTTAGAGGACGTTCTGGAAGAAATTGTGGGTGAAATTCGTGATGAGTATGATAATGCCGAGGATGAGCAGCTCTTTCGTCGCATTGACCACAATAATTTTCAGGCCGATGGCCAAGCCAGCATTTACGATTTAGGGGATGCTTTAGAAATCAAATTTCCTGACGAAGAACCTTATGAGACGCTAGGCGGATTCTTAATTGCAACATATGGAAAAATGCCGCCGCCTAATACCGAGATGGACTTTAAAGGTTGGCGTTTCATGATTAAAAATGCCGACGAAAAACGCATAACCAGTGTTTTAATCAGAAGACTGGCTAGCCACACCGAGGAGTCAGCTCTGCTGCAATCCAAGGTTTCACCTCCTGGATAACAACATAAATGGATAAAAATCAGATTAAGCGCTTTTTAGATCCACACCATCTTTTTTCTAAAACGCTTTCCCGATTTTTTTCTAAAGATCGTTTTATTCGCAAGCATGGACGATGGGGGCATAGAGTTTTTTTCAGCTGGAAAAAAGCCTTCACCAGGCTGTTGCCGCTGGGTGGCGCTTCAGCTGGTAACGTGGTTACGCTTTATAAAGACGGCGACTCTGCTTTTTTCTCCATACAAGATGCGATTAGAGGTGCGCAAAAAAATATCTGGCTAGAAACTTATATTTTTGAACCAGATGCCCTGGGCACTCGTATTCGCAATGCTTTAATCGACGCTGCCTTAAGAGGAGTTCAGGTTATTGTACTATATGATTATTTGGGGTCGCCTGGAATGACGAAATCCTTTTGGGAACCACTCCTGGCGGCGGGCGGCAGAGCACTTGCCTTTAATCCCATATGGCCTTGGCGTCGTAAAGGTCCATTTTTATTTCGTGATCATCGCAAAATTTTAATTGTGGATAATCTCTTTGGTTTTTGTGGCGGGCATAATATGAGTGCTGACTATGCTGGTCCCAAATTAGGAAATGATAAATTTCGCGACACCATGATTCGGCTAGAAGGCCCCAGCGTTAAAGATTTGGGTAAGATTTTTTGGGCATCGCTCAGAGAAACCACCGGAGATAAACACCGGTTTACTTATGATGGTCCTGTCTATAATCCAGGCGTTTTTGCTCAAGTTTTAGGTTCAAATGCCAGACGTAATTTATATGCGATTCAAAAATCGATGAAAGTGACCTTGAAACGGTCGATGCGATATTGTTATTTTACCACTCCTTATTTTATGCCATACGATGGCTTGCGTAAAGCCATGCTTGAAGCTGCCACTCGCGGTGTCGACGTGCGCATTTTAACGGCCGGACTTTCCGATATTCCGTTGATGAGAATGGCAAGCCAGTGCGTCTATGGACAATTTCTGAGGTCGGGAATTCGCGTTTATGAAATGTTTGATAAAGTTTTGCATGCCAAAACAGTCACCATAGACGGCGTCTACGGATCTGTGGGTTCATATAATCTTGATAACTGGTCAGCGCGACGCAATTTAGAAGTCAACGTCAGTGTTTTTGATGCCAAAGTTGCAGGTGATCTGGAAAACCAATTCCAAGAAGATTTGGCGCTGTGCCGCGAGGTCACCATGGAAGAATTAAATAATCGCCCCTGGTGGACACGCATTATGCAATGGCTAGCTTATCAGCTGATGAGACTGTAGTGGTCCGGTATTTCCACAATAAGATCTGCATCGATTTCTGTTTGACAAGCAAGCCTGCTGGTCGCAAACAAATGCCTGCCCAAATCCTGCAGTCTCTCCACTTCGTCGGCGTCGGGACTTTCTAGATGGTGAAATCCGTCCTTGATAACGACATGACAGGTGGCACAGGCACAGCTACCGCCGCAAACGTGATCTAAATTAACCTGTGCCCGCAAAGCCACATCCAGCAGTTTTTCTCCTTTACGGGCAAAAACCACCTGGTTGCTGGGTAGAAATGTCACTTGGTATTGAGTCATAGCGAAAATGATTTGCCGCAGGAACAAGACTTTGTCTCATGCTTATTGCGCAAGCGAAAGCCGTTGCTACCCAATTCTTCATGCCATTCTAAAAGTGATCCGCCTAAAAGTTTAATAGATTTAGGGTCCACACAAACACGCACAGTTTTATTTTCGAAAATGAGATCGTTTGGCGCAGCCTCGTTTTCAATGGCGAAATGATAACTGAAACCTGAGCAGCCACCGCCCACAATGCCAACACGCATCAAAGCACCTTCAGTCTGGCCGTTAAGTAATTCATGAATCTTTTTGGCTGCCGAATCTGTAACTCGTAATTCACTTTGGCTAATTTCAGGCCAAGGTTCAATATGCTCTTTGGAGGAGGATGTGTTCTTGTCTTTTTTGGTAATTGCCAATAAACCCATAGGTACTTCCGGTTTTTAATAATTGCTAACCAGGTTACTATACTTTGTGAAAGGATTTCATGAAAGGACAATATTTCAGGTATGTATTAATAATCCTGATCGGCATGACATTTGTAACAGTCTTGCATGCCGGACCCTCAGAAGACATCTTTGGAGCAAGCAGTCGCGTACAAGCAATGGGCGGTGCCGGAACTGCCTTTAGTCAAGACGCTTCTGCTACATTTTATAATCCGGCTCTGCTTACCAAGTGTCCCAAGCAAACCCTGTCGTTGGGTTATCAACTGGCGAACACCGATCTGATTGTTAAAGATAATAAAAATAAGGATCTTCCCAATAAGCAGCTGGGCTTTTCTCAGGCGACCAATATTGGAGCTTGCCTTTCTCCGTTCGAGAATCTTGGTGTTGGCTTTTACGCCTCTTTTCCTTTGCAGATGCCCCTAAAAATTCCAGACATCGAGACCATAAACAGTACGCCGAGATTTCTCATGTACGGGGCGAATGCCACGTTTCCCACAGCGGTAGTAGGACTTGCCTATGCTCCGCTTAAACAGCTTTCTCTGGGTTTATCTGTCGCATTGTCAGCAGGTGTCGGCATTCATCAGACCATGAATATGCCGGTCTTTGCGTCGACCGTATCTCCGCACATTTATCCTTTGCTTCGAGTGATTGCTGGGGTCACAGGAAATCCGCTTGAAGCGCTGACTTTGAGTTTGGTTTATCGTCAGGCCAGTTATGGTCAATTTAGTGTAGATGTAGAAACTACGACCACGCCTATTTCTTGGATGGCTTCAGCAGGTCTGGCCTTACAATTAGGAAGCGTTCTTGGCTACTCTCCCGAACAGATTGCTTTTGGTTTATCGTATCAATTCGGCTCTTCTTGGTTGCTTGGTGCAGATCTGACTTATTACCTATGGGCGAGTGCGCCCAGCATTTTTATGTCAGCGAAAGCTAAAAGACATACCTTTATCTCTAACAAAATGACCTTTCCTGCAGAAGAAAATATGGCCTTGCGAAATTCCTTTGTACCGCGCCTTGGCTTGGAGTACAGCTTGAATGAGAAGGTTAAAATTAGATTGGGTTATGCTTTTCATATGTCTGCCGCGCCCATCCCTTCCAAAATCAGCAACATCCTTGACGGCAATATTCATCGGGCGACTTTTGGCAGTGGTTATCGCTTCCTTTCGTTCTCCAAAATAAGTCTAACGGCAGATGCTTTTGTGGCAGTCGATGTCATGTTGCAAAAATCTGTGGCAAAATCTAATGAACCTAGAAATTATAATTTTGGCGGATCCGCGATGAGTGCGGGTTTGACACTAAAGGCTGAATATTAATGGTGGTCCCGGTAGGACTCGAACCTACGACCTCCACCTTGTAAGGGTGGCACTCTACCAACTGAGTTACAAGACCATTTAAAATACGTAATGATAAGTACTTGAGATATTTTTAGATGACAAGAGGGTTTTAAAATGGAGTCTTTTTCGCCAAAAGTTGATCTTTCCAAATTTGATTTATTTAATCCGACCGAAGAACATCAAATGTTACGTCAAACGGTGCGCCAGTTCACGGCAAAGCACATTGAGCCCGGCGCCATTTCTCGAGATAAGCAAGAATTTTTCGACGTAAAACTATTCAAGCAAATGGCTTCGCTAGGCTTACTGGGCATCACCGTCCCTGCAGAATACGGGGGTGCGCATATGGATGCTTTAAGCGCCGTGATTGTTCATGAAGAAATTTCTTTCTCCGATCCCGGCATGTGTCTTGCATACTTGGCTCACGCCATGCTTTGCGTCAACAATATCGCCGTCAACGCCAGTGATGAGCAAAAAAAAATCTATTTGCCCAAGCTCTGTTCCGGCGAGTGGATTGGTTGCATGGCCATGTCTGAACCTTTCGTTGGCACAGATGTTTTGGGTATGAAAACCACGGCCAGGCAGGAAGGCGACGATTATATAATTAATGGTCGGAAAATGTGGATCACCAACGGCGCTGTTGACGACAATGGCACACCCGCTGACGTGGTTTACCTCTACGCTAAAACAGGCATGAAAGATAACCGGCCGCAAATCTCAACCTTCATCGTTGACAGCTCGTGCACTGGCTTTAAAGTTGGACAAAAAATTAAAGACAAAACGGGAATGCGCGCGTCCACGACGGCTGAATTGGTTTTTGAAAATTGCCGCGTCCCTGTGAAAAATCGCGTCGGTGAAGAGGGTGATTCCATGAAACACATGATGCGCAACCTAGAAATTGAGCGTGTGACTTTGGCAGCAATGGGGCTTGGTATTGCGCGTCGCTCTCTCGACGTTATGAATCGTTATGCCAATGAACGTCGAGCTTATGGCGTACACCTAACCCAGTTTGGGCAGATCCAGCGCTATATTGCTGACAGTTACGCAGAGTATCGCGCGGCACGTTCTTATATCTACGATACTGCTCGTCGTCTATCGCTGCAAAAAAGTGGCAGTCGTCTAGACTCTGATGCGGTGAAATTAATAGCGGCGTCTATGTCTAAAAAAGTAGCTGACTATGCCATGCAAGTTTTGGGTGGCTATGGCTATGTTGCTGAATACGTCGTGGAGCGCCTGTGGCGTGATGCTCGTCTGCTGGAAATCGGCGGTGGAACTATTGAGGCCCACCAGAAAAATATCACCAATGATCTAAGCAAAAACCCTCAAGCTGTCTTGAGTTAAAAAATGACTGATGAAAGCAAAAATGATGTTTTTTTTATGAACGAAGCGGTTACTTTAGCGCAAAAAGCCTATGCTATAGGAGAGGTTCCTATTGGCGCCATAGTTGTTTGCAATGAACAAATTATTGGACGCGGCTATAATCGTCGCGAAATTGATTTTGATCCGTTGGCGCACGCAGAATTAATTGCGTTAAAGCAAGCCTCGCAGCACTTAAAAAGCTGGCGTCTTTTAGATTGTACTTTATATGTAACCGTCGAGCCTTGCCCAATGTGCGCGGGCGCTTTGGTGAATGCGCGCGTTAAACGCTTGGTCTTTGGCTGCCAAGATCCCAAAGCCGGCGCGGCCTTATCGCTATTTAATATTTGCAATGATGCCCGGCTAAATCACCGCCTGGATATTACTCCTGGTGTTCAAGAAGAAGCTTGTGCTAATTTGCTAAAGGATTTCTTCAAAGAGTTAAGAAAATGCTCTCATTAGACCAAATATCTTTCTACCAAGAGAACGGCTTTCTAGTTCTAGATGATCTCATTGATAAAAAAGACTGCGACAGCTTGCAAGAACGCATTCTTTTTCTAATTGCCAGCCAGCGTGAAAATTGGCCCATAAGTATTTTCGATACTGATCGTCAAAAGCATATTAACGACGAATATTTCTTAAACTCAGGCGATAAAATCCGTTTCTTTTTTGAGAAGAAAGCTTTTGCCGGTGAACAGATTCAAAAAAAACCGCTTGAGGCCCGCCTAAACAAAATAGGACATGTACTTCACGATTTAGACCCGGTTTTTAATCAATTTTCTCGGCAAGAAGTCAAAAAAGGATCAGTGATTGTTTTGCATTCTCGTCTTCCGCACATGAGTTTCGAAAACCGTTCCGAGCAATCGAGACATGCTTACACTCTGCATTGCATCGAGAAAAATAGTGTTTACGCAGAAAACAATTGGCTGCAACGCGATGCCGCGATGCCATTTAGAGGTTTTACATGATCATTATGAAGAGAGTCTTTGGGCTTTCAGTGAGCGTGATTGCAGCAGCTTTGATCATGCTTATGTTTTCTAATTATGAATTTCTTTTACCTGTTGGTGATAAAGGCCCGCTCGCCACAAAAGTGCATTCCTACGATGGGCAAACTTGGGCGCTTGAAAAATTGAAAGGCAAACCGATGGTGGTTAATTTTTGGGCAACATGGTGCCCGGCCTGCATCGATGAATTGCCTGTCTTTAGCCAGTTGTCTCGAAAATATGCAAACCAGGTGCATTTTGTAGGATTGGTGGTTGATAGCCCAGCGGCACAGGTCGCACAGATGGTAGAAAATTTTGCCATTGCCTATCCGGTGGCGGCAGTAGGATTTGAAGTTCTAGAAGCTTGGAAGGCGAACTCTTTACCTACAACCTATGTGTTAGACACTGAAGGAAAGATTGTGTGGTCTCAGCTTGGTACGGTGAGCCAAAGAAGCTTGGAAAAAATTTTGGTGGAGCTGATCGGGATCGAACCGACGACCTCTTGAATGCCATTCGAGCGCTCTCCCAGCTGAGCTACAGCCCCACACAAGTATTTTCTCTTATGCAATCCAGGGCGGGCTGTAAAGGCAATTGATGCTTTTTATGATAAAAAACAAATTTCTATGCTCGAGCAAGCTCGCGATACAAATAGATATAGGCAAACAAAGAAACTGGCACTGTCACCAACAACCCAATTCCTAGTAGAATAAAACCAGCAATATTTATCATAATAAGTACCAGAAAGAAGTTAAAAAGTTGCCATTTGTACCCATGGGTCAATCTGGAACTTGCTTTTAAGGCTTCGATGGGGTTTAAATTTTTATCAATAATTAGCAGCGGGTAAAAGCAGAATTGAACAGCCCAGATAATGCCTGGAACAATTAACAAAATAATTCCAATGGCGAAAATGAAACCATAAATTATGTTTGCGACAAAATACGGCAGTAACAACTTTCCGTTCTTAAAAATATCTAAAATCTCAGCGTTCCGATTATATGACAGTTCGAATGCTATTTTAAGAATCCCAATTGTTAGTAACGAGTTAAAAAGTAAAACCGCAAGATTGATTAAAATTGTAATGAAAAAGAAGGGAATAAGTGCGGCAATTTGGGATGCTATAAATGCGACAGAAAAATAAACGAACACGTAACAGAGAAGAACGGCGATCATGAGCGCTGCATTGCTTTTAAAAGTTTCCCAGCTTTTCAACTGTATTTCTTTGCCGGGCGGTAATTGCGCATTCATTAATGAAATCCTTGTTTGAGGTTTATTTCTATATAGTAATACAAATAAGCTTAAAGTCCAAAATTGATGTCGGTAATTTGTGTGGTTTCACTTGTAAGCTATGGTTTTTTGCAGGCGAGCTTCATTCGAGAACGGCGCCGACGTTTTTTTCCCTTATGCGAGAAATGCGTCGGCACTTTTTATTTATCAACCCTCCCGATCGTCATTAAGGTGAGTATTTTTTTCGAATTTAAGATGTTTATGCCCATTGTGTTCATACCTAGATTGCCAACCCTATGAAATTTTATATGTTATCTATGCAGTTATGTTACGCCTGATTGCAATCTTCATCGCATTTGCCAATAGTCACAGTAATGGTTTGTTGGCATAGTCTTAACTGACTTGTACATGATCTTATTAATTCCCGTATACGCATCAGTTGATTGTTACCCGTATACTCATTAATTGGATCGTATTTATCAGATGTATAAGGGTCATCATCCACCGCCCCGGCCACGCACCCGTACGTCCCCATTAGACTAAGCAGCACCAAGTGATAATGCCAAGATAATATTAACCATTGTATACCCCTATTTTTTCGGTTTATGTTTTTTCGTTCTAGCAAGGCTAAAAGCATATTAATTCCCGCCTCATCTAATGGTTTCAGCAACGCATCGCGTGCTTTGAGCGGATCGATCAAGCCGGTTAGTCCACCTTTGGCCCATCTAACAAATCCTTGCACGTGTTTCTCCAAACGCTCTTTTGTTAACGTTTGTTGCCCTAAAAGCGAAGTCACACGAGCAACTACTGTTATATTAACACGCACAGGTTGGGAGATGCA
>CANFCB010000033.1 GCA_947445025.1 Myxococcales bacterium | reverse complement strand
CTTCAGCATTTTAGCGAAGTGCCGTTTGCAGATGCACAGAATCCCGCCTGGAAACCTGGGCTGCGCAGGAATGCACCCAAATTCTGTGCACTGGGGCTGGACACAGCAGCGTCGAAGAAAATCCCCCTACCCCCTTTTTCTAAGGGGGACTAAATCTAAAATTCACCGTCACGACTTGTGTGCATCGGGCAGTTTTCTAAGGGGGAATAAGTCCAGATACAAAACGGCGTGAACGTTTACGTTTTAGTTTGTATTCGACGCCATAGGCGTCATTTAGTTAGCCTTGCTGCCTTGGCAGGCATTCGAGTGGCTGAGACAAAAGCGATTCGCATGAACTACGGTCACGCGGTTGCTATCAAACGCTTTGATCGCATCAAGAACCAGCGTATGCACACTCTTTCCGCTTATGTGGCACTGAACAAGCAAACTCCACAATCACTAATGCTCTATCGCAGTGCGAACTATTTTCCTTAAGCCAAGAGGATGCCAGAGCAGAAACTCTTAGAGTCATCAAAGTCATTAATACTTGGAAAGAACACTTTAAGGCCTGTGGCGCTGCCTCTCGTGATATTGAAATGCTCGAAGAGCAAATTGATAGGCCGTTCTTGAAACAACAAAGACAAACATGGGCTGACTTTCGTTTTTCGACGTGACTTATTTTGTAAGCTCTTCCCAATTCTGTTTCGCAATTTCTGCCGCCTTGCCTTGCAAGATAGGTGCGGTGAAAGTTCCACCTATAAGTGGAGCGCTGTCTTCGAATATAAGTTTGCCTGACACAGTATAGTCATCGATATGATAACTTTGAAGAGAAGCTACTTTACTTAATTTATCAACGTTGACACCTGGCATTTCAGTCTGTATCCAGAAGCTGACAATGGTGCCGTTATTGTCGAAAGTCATATAAAGCCTATCGTGCTTTTTGAAGGTTTGTATAATAAGATTTTTTTGCGTCTCGCCAAAATCATTTAAGTCACGACCTGGATCGATACTTATCCAAGTCATCATGACATGGATCAATCTCGATTCGGCGCCGTTGCTGTCTGACTTATTCTCAACATATGCGAAGATTGTCCCATCTGGGTTAAATGAGAAATTTTTTAGATTGCTTTCAAAATGTGCGCTGCCAAATTGGCAAGTTGAGCCTAGCAAAGGCAAGAAAAAAAGAATGGCGATAAGTTTTTTCAGCATAAGCCTTAAGTTTCCTTTTAAAAGACATTCATTTTAAGTATTGTGTTGACCGTACCAAATCGTTTACCATGTTCCTGTTTAAACAACTAGTTACTTATGGATATTATGAACAAGAAATTTCGTCGCGATTCAAAACCACAGCAAGAATCAACTTGGATTGAAGGCATTGCCAGGAGAAATCCTAAAGGTTTTGGTTGGCTAGAAACCGATAATGCCAGAAGAGAAGGTATTTTTATACCGCCACGAGAAATGATGCTGCTCATGGACGGCGACAAAGTGCGCTGTCGTCTTGAACCCAATCCCAAAGGGCCGGTTGCTTACGTCGACAAAATTATTGAGCATGCCAAAGCCGTCGTGATTGGAACATTTTACAGAAAAAAACATGATGAAATTGTCGAAACCCAAGGACAAGTTCTTGCTTCTCCCTTGCTGATTCCGTCTCAATTTAGGAATGACACGCGCTTAATTGACAACGGCACTTTGGTGGAAGTTGAGATTACCAGATATCCGGGTAAGGGTCTGCAAGCAGAAGGTCGCGTGGTGCGCGTTCTAGGCAAGCAGGGAGACTTTATCTCAGAAGTCGAAGTGCTTTTGGCGCAAAGCAAAGCACTGCGTACTTTTACCCCTGCCGCTCACATGCAAGCGCACACTTTTGGAGAAAATCCCAGCACTAAAGACATGCAGGATCGACGAGACTTGACCAGTTTGCCACTTTGTACCATTGACGGTGAAACCGCCAAAGATTTTGACGACGCTGTCTATGCTTGTCATGAAGGCGATGCCATTTGGGTCACCGTCGCGATTGCTGACGTAAGTCACTATGTTGCTCCAGGCTCGCCCATCGACGTGGAAGCATTTGCGCGAGGAACCAGCATTTATTATCCGGGACATTGTATCCCCATGATCCCCGAAGAATTGTCCAACGGGTTATGCTCACTAAAACCAAACGTTCCTCGTTTGTGCATGGTTGTCGAGATGCTCATCACAAAATCGGGCGCAATTAAAAAAGTGCGCTTCGACGAAGCTGTGATGCATAGCCAGGCACGTCTTACATATACAAAAGTGCAAGAACACGCCGATGGCGACTTTAAGGCCATGCGAGAGATTCCGGAAAAAGTAGGGCAAAGCCTGCAAGTGCTGTGGAGCGCTAGCCGCGCCTTGCGTGCCGCACGGCAAAAACGTGGTGCGCTTGATTTTGACGCTGCTGAAAGCACAGTTGCACTCGATGATGCCGGAGAACCAGTTTCGATCAATCCCGTTCTTCGTTTAGAAGCGCATCGCATGATTGAAGATTTAATGGTGGCGGCCAACGAGGCAGTTGCTCAGCATTTAGAAAAAAAAGGCTGGCCGACTATTTTTCGTATTCACGAAGAGCCACAAACCGAAAAATTAAAAGTATTTCTAACGCTTGCTCAAAGCATGGGCGCTATTTCTCCTGCAGATATTAAAGAGTTACAAAAAGAAAAAATAGAACCAAAGTCGTTGGCTAAAATCATTGAGCGTTTTCAAAATCATCCTGCCAAAGGCGCATTAGATACCTTGATGCTACGCTCCATGATGCAAGCGCGCTATAGCGCCGACAACGTGGGACACTTTGGACTTGCTTCTGAAAGTTATTTGCATTTTACTTCGCCTATTCGTCGATATCCCGATTTGAGTGCGCATCGTGTTTTGCGTCTTGCTATGTTTCGAAAAAAGAAACTGACCGAAGATGAAACAGCCTTCATGACGGAAGAAATGGCGAAAATAGCTGCACATTGCAGTGAAAAAGAACGCAAGGCTGTTGAATTAGAGCGCCAAATCAATTCATTGCACGCGGCTTGGGTGATGCAAGATAAAGTTGGTGAAGAAGATATGGGCACCATCACCAGCTGTACCGATTTTGGTTTATTTGTGAGACTTGGCAAGTTTCACGTAGAGGGCTTGCTGCATGTTGCTCATTTAAGCAAAGAGCACATGCATTTTGATGCCGACCAAATGCGTTTGGTTGAAAAAAGTTCGGGACGAAGTTACAAAATCGGCGATAAGCTAAAAGTCCGTGTTTTGTCGGTGAATGTAGCAAAGCGCTTTATCGATTTAGGGCAGGTCCTTGGAGAGAATCAACCAAAGGAAAAAGATCGTGGAAAAAAAAGCAAAGGGCGATCACGTCGAAGGCAAAAAAAATAAAGGCCCACTTTGGGCGGATTTATACGCCGAGTCTCAAGATATAATTTCTGATGAACAATTGCTTTATAGTGACGAAGCTACTGAGTCTGCCATAGTCACTTGCGCAGAAAATATTGCGGTTGAGCCTGAGCCTGACAAAATCCCCCGTACCCACTTCGAGTCCTCTTTGGGTATTTCTAAGGGGGATTTAAATGCAAAATCCAGCGTCGACAACCTTGATACCAGCCAACGCTTTCATGACAAAGACAAGCGCCCCAGGCTTAAAATAGCAATGGCTGTCATGGCCTTGATGGGTATATGTGTCTGGTCGTGGGTATTGGTTATAAATACCCAAGTCAAATCCCCAATTCCAAGAGTGATACACGCGCAAATGGTCGGGCAAACTTTGATGGAAAGCACGCCTATGCTATTGCCGGTGAAAATGATTCCGAGAAAAGTTGCTTTACCTGTAGACCATAGTAAAAATCTCGGTGAAACTCTTCGACATATCGAGCTTGGAAAGCAGGCGCTGAAAGAGCGATACATCTCGAAAGCCATCGATAATTTTATGCGGGCTAGACAAATCTTAACTCGTTTTCCGCACGCGAAAGCAGATTTTTTGCATCGTGAACTGAATGCCTTGCATGCCAATGCTCTCTACTGGCAGGGGTTTTTAGCACTGCAAAAACAAGATCAGTGCCAGGCCCGAGCGTATTTTGTGGGAGCACAAGCCATGGCACCTCACGATAAAAAGATTCAAGATCGGCTTAAAGAAATTCCATCGTCATTGGGGTGTTGAATTAAGGATTGTCATACCAGCGTAGGCTGGTATCTAGTGATTTTGTCATTCGGGCCTTCGGCACTCTTTGATTTGGTTTGGTATTCTCCCCGGATTTCATCCGGGGCTTTACGCGTTATCCGCTTCGCGGAAAATTAAATTCGCTTCAAGGTTGATGATCTAAGCGTCCCAAAGGGGCGCGCGAGTAAAGCCCTGGGTAGAGCGCAGCGTCACCCAGGGTAAGCCACAAACAATTAAATTCCCTCTCCTGCGGGAGAGGGAGATTTTGCTTTAGCAAAATCGGGTGAGGGCATTTAGCGACATTCTTATCGCAATTGTGAGCGTTTAAATCTGGATGCCAGCCTACGCTGCCATGACAATAGAACTGCTTAAACCGTCGTCAAAAACTGATAAAACCGTTCTGATTTTCCGTTGGAAGGAAAAAATTCAGCATCCGCTTTTGCAAAAAGTCCGAGTAAAAAGTGTTCGGTGTTTTGGTAGTGATGGGATGCGGGAATTTCTAGTTCCAGTTCATAGTGAATGATTTCTGATGAAAACCTGCTTTTATCCATCTCAATTAAAAATTCATCAGCGCCAATCACAATAGGAATGCATGTCCGTTGATTGTTAAATGAGCCGATCATATGCAAAGGTTTGTTTAAAGTCAGAGTGGCTATTTGTGTGCATAAAAATTCGCGGGTACGCACTTTCTTGGCATCATCTGTCGTTGCTTGCGCAAGCAGGCAATCAAGCGGTGAGCACTTTTCTTCAAGCAATTGCCGAGCCATATTTTCGGAAACGGTATCTTCGTATTCAAGTTTAATGGACATGTTTTTTTTGTTTTTGGTAACGCGCGGATCATTTCCTTTAATACATAAAATAAAATGATCGTTTTCATGACGCAGGCGGATAGCTAGAGAATTTACCCTTAAAATAAAATCTGATGTGTCAAAAAAATAATTATTTTGCTCCAATAAGAGAAAATCCTGAGCTAGGCTTAAATTCATTGCCGATTCTTTGACGCGCTGAAAAGTTGCCGCATCGGGGAAACGGTATTTGAGCTCAATCTCTTGATGAAGTTCCGGTTTCAAATTGGGCATGGTGGAATTTTCCGTTTAATATTTTTTTATATTGTCAGCTTTATTTGCACTTGTCATGAGTGTTATCTGTCTGGCGTCGTATTCATTTTTATAAGGAGAACAATCATGGGTTTTCGCATAGAAACCGATAGCATGGGGGAAGTCAAAGTTTTAGCCAAAGCATATTGGGGAGCGCAAACCCAGCGCAGTCTGCAAAACTTTAAAATTGGCCAGGAACGCTTTTCTCTCGATTTTATTCATGCTTACGCTTTGGTAAAGCAAGCAGCGGCTCACGTCAACGCTGAGCTCGGGGAGCTTAATGGCAAAGTGGCCGCGTTAATAGAACAAGCAGCCCAAGAAGTGATTGACGGTCGTCACGATGATCAATTTCCTTTATCGATTTGGCAGACTGGTTCTGGCACGCAGACCAACATGAATCTCAACGAAGTGATTTCTAACCGCGCCATTGAAATCGCAGGCGGTGAGATCGGCTGCAAAAAACCGGTTCACCCGAACGATCATGTCAACAAAGGTCAAAGCACCAACGATACTTTTCCAACTGCCATGCATGTTGCTGCAGTCCTCGCTGTGCACCAAAAATTGTTTCCGGCCATCGATCAGTTAAGCAAAACCTTTGAAAAAAAAGCCAAGACGTTTCAGGACGTGATCAAAATGGGACGAACGCATTTGCAAGACGCCACGCCCATTACTTTAGGGCAGGAAATCGGTGCCTGGGTCGCGCAATTACACGATGCCAAAGATATGATCGAGGCTGTAGGTCCTAAAATATGCGAATTAGCGGCGGGAGGCACTGCCGTGGGCACAGGTTTAAATGCGCATCCCGATTATGCATTTAAAATTGCCCAGAGGCTTGCCAAGGTCACTGGTTACCGTTTTACTTCCGCAAAAAATAAATTCGCAGCACTATCTTCTCACGAAGGTTTAGTCTCGCTGTCGGGCGCTTTAAGTGTCCTGGCATGCGCGCTGATGAAGATTGCTAACGACGTGCGTTGGTTGGCCAGTGGTCCCAGAGGCGGGCTTGGCGAACTATCCATTGCCGAAAATGAGCCGGGTTCTTCGATTATGCCAGGCAAGGTAAACCCAACTCAGTCAGAAGCAGCGACGATGGTTTGTTGCCAAGTGATGGGCAATCACACCACGGTGATGATGGCTGGCAGCCAGGGTAATTTCCAACTGAATGTTTATAAGCCTGTGATTATTTATAACGTGCTGCAGTCCATTCAGATTTTAGCCGACGTGATGGTAAGTTTTGATGAAAATTGCGCACGTTCCATTGAAGCTAATCTCAATCGCTTGAAAGAACTAAAAGATAAATCGCTCATGCTGGTGACGGCTTTAACTCCTTATGTTGGTTATGATCAGGCGGCAAATGCGGCCAAAAAAGCGCATCATGAAAATACCACGTTGAAAGAAGCAGTGTTGTCGATGGGGCTCATGACGTCAGAAGAATTCGATGATCGCGTCAAGCCAGAAAATATGGTGGGTGCCTAGAATTTATGTAATCGTCTGCGCTATACAAGCCTGGCGGCCTTGGCCCCAGGTGTAATAAATTGAAACTATTTCCCGATACAAAATCGGCTGAAGATTAAATCGAGGACATCCTGGTTGATAGACTTTCCTAGAAGTTTATCAAGAGCTTCACCTGCTACACGCAGTTCAGAGGCCACCACTTCGTCGGCTTCGCCGATTTGCAGCGCTTTTCGTGCCAGAAGAAGTGACTCGTGGGCGATTTGCACTTGGACTTTTTGACGTTCCCTGGTCAGTAAAATTTCTTGCTGTCCTGAGGCGTCTTTTCTGAGCAGTTGCAATACTTGAGCATGCAATTCTTTGATGCCTGCGCCGGTTTTCGCTGAAATTAATACACCATCTTCGAAGGGTGATTTTAGGAAATCCTTAGTTGCCAACAAGTCTGTTTTGGTAAAAACTTTTAATACTGGTGCTTGAATTGTTTGGATTAGTGATTCCAAATATGTTTGTTTTGCTGCATCGGTATCGGTGGCATCGATAAGCCACAAAATTGCATCGGCGCGTTCCATTTCGTTGTGGGCTTTTTCAATACCCAGCGCCTCGACTGTCTCAGCTATTTGCACGTCACGGATACCGGCTACGTCGACGAGTGAGACGGGAATACCGCCAAGAACTAAAAGAGCTTCGACGACGTCTCTGGTGGTTCCTGGTAAGTGATGCACCAAGGCACGTTCTTGACCTAGTAGCGTATTGAGTAGCGTCGATTTTCCGGCATTGGGCAGCCCAAAAAGTAAAACGCGCGCGCCTTCGATCAGTTTTTGACCAAGTTCAGCACCGTCCAATAATTTTTGTAAAAGCTTGGCTGCGTTTTCCATGTCTAAAAGCAAACGCTCTTTTTGCTTTTCACCTAAATCTTCGTCGGGAAAATCAAGCCTTGCTTCCATTTCACAAAGCACATCAACAATGCAGCTTCGGGTAGGTTGTAAAAATTTACCCAAGCCGCCTTTGACATTGCGCAAGGCTACTTGAGCCGCTTCTTTTGAGCGCGCACTAATCAAATCGCAAACGCTTTCTGCCGCGCACAAATCCATTTTGTGATTAAGCACGGCGCGTAAGGAAAATTCTCCAGGCTCTGCCATGCGACAACCTGCATCTTGCAGTTTTTTTAAAACTTCTTGCACTACAATGGGACTGCCGTGAACAGATAATTCGAAAGCCGCTTCGCCTGTGTAACTTTTACCGTGCGGGTAGGCGACGCAAACGGCTTCATCGATGCCGGTGACATCTCCGAATGTGGCGACGAAGAATTTTTGCACGCCTTTTTTAGGCGAGAATACTTGCTCTTTAATTGCTAGAGCATCGCGGCCACTCACTCGAATTACAGCCAAGGCGCTGGGCAATGCCGGGGTTGCCGCTGCACAAATAGTGTCGTTTTGATGCAAGTCCAAAGCGATCATGTTTGCGCTTGCCCTTTTTTAATGGCAATCAATAAAAGGCTAATAGCGACGGGGGTGATTCCGCTAATGCGCGAAGCTTGACCAAGCGTGCGCGGGCGAATTTTTTTCAGTTTGTCGAAAACTTCGTTGCTCATCCCTGAAAGTTGCAGATCAAATATGAAAGCAGGAATTTGAACGGCTTCTAAATCCGTTTGATTTTGCAGGTTGCGCTTAGAGCGCTCAATGTATCCGGCATATTTGGCCTCGACCGCAGCCCGAAAGCGCACACGTGCGTCAGCATGGGGAACGCCGCCAGAAGCTTCTTCTAATTCGGCTATGCTATGCGCGTCGACTTCAGGGCGTTTTAAAATCAAGCCCATGGGCATGGGTTCGCTGATGGTAGCGGAGCCAAGTCTGCTTAATATCGCCTGTACTTTTTCAGCAGGGTAAATGCGCGCTTTTTGAATGCGTTCGATTTCAGCGTCGACATCATTTTCAAACGCTTGCATTTGCGCGTAACGCGTCGCTTCTAGTAAACCAGTTTGGTGTCCGACATCCATCAAACGTCGATAAACATTGTCTTCTCGAAGTAACAAGCGGTGTTCGGCTCTGGATGTGAACATGCGGTAAGGCTCGTCTGTGCCGAGCGTCACTAAATCGTCGATGAGGACGCCGGCATAAGCCAAGTGCCTGGGCAAAACAATGGCAGCAGTTCCTTGCAACGAGGCTGTGACATTTAATCCAGCCAGCAATCCTTGAATAGCAGCTTCTTCGTAACCAGTGGTGCCATTAATTTGGCCTGCGCAATAAAGCCCGGGAATTTGCTTGGTCTCAAGCGTGGCATAAAGCTGAGTGGGAATAACGAAGTCGTATTCAACCGCATAGCCCCACCTGGTGATTTCAACGTCTTCAAGCCCGCGGATGGTACGCAGAAATTGCAGCTGCACAGCAGGTGGCAATGACGTCGACAAGCCATTAGGATAGACTTCGTAGGTATCCAGCCCGTGCGGCTCTAGAAAAATGAGATGGGATTCTTTTTGTGCAAAACGGATAACTTTGTCTTCGATGCTAGGGCAATAGCGTGGACCAACGCCGCCAATCTGACCGTTATAAATGGGGGCAAGACCTTGACTCACAGCCGTAAGAATGGTGTCGTGGGTTTGCCTGTTAGTCGAGGTCATGCGGCAGGAAACTTGTTTTAAAGGTGGAGGCCCGCTGTTAAAAGCAAAGCGGGGAGCTGGCGTTTCGGGCAATTGCTCTTCTAAGATTTCATTGCGGATAGTGCGACCGTCGAGCCTGGGACAGGTACCGGTCTTTAAGCGACCGAGTTGAATGCCTAGATTGCGCAAGGAATCTGAAAGCCCGGCACTGGGTGCTTCTCCCGCTCTGCCGCCTGCCGTAGTCTGGTGACCCAAATGCAATTGGCCACCCATGAAAGTACCGGTGGTTAAAATCACGCGACGGGCAAAAACCGCGCCGCCATTCCTAGTTTGAACACCACCAATATGTTGCGTGTCGTTTAAGAAAACGCCGATGACGTCGTCTTGACGGACTTTTAGATTTTCGGTGGCAAACACCACGTTGGACATGGCTTTTTGATAACGATCCATGTCGCTTTGGCAGCGTGTGGCTTGCACGGCTGGACCGCGCGAGGAATTTAAGGTGCGAAAATGAATGCCGGTAAGGTCAGCGATTAGAGGCATTTGGCCACCCAACGCGTCCATTTCTTTAACCAAGTGGCCTTTGCCCACACCGCCAATGGCCGGATTACAACTCATGGCAGCAATGCGTTCAATGGAACCAGTCAGCATCAATGTGGAAAAGCCTAAACGGGCACAGGCTAAAGCTGCTTCACAGCCCGCATGACCGCCACCAACCACAATTACATCATATGTATTTTTTAACCCCGAATTCATTGGCGTACTTTAAGCAATAACTTATTTTCTGCAAGGGATGAACGCGCCGAAATCTGAAAGCCTGCAAGTTTCAATAATTTAAAGATTCCAAATAGCAACATTGGAAAATATATTCCGAGATTATAAAAGAGAGCGTTTCGCGCTTGTGCTTTATTCCAGGCCATGAATGGCATGGTTTTACAGCGTCATTAACATTAGGAGCAAACCATGGAACAGTCATCAAAAAGAGGATTAATTCGTGTTTCACCGACAACGGAACCAGACAAAATCGTTGAAATTTTTCGCAAAGATGGTGGTGTGATCATTGAAAATTTGATTGATCAAAAACAAATTGACGCTATCAATGCTGAGCTCCAGCCTTTTGTTGATGCACGCAAACCAGGATTTAAGGAAGGCTTTGATGGAACTTTTTATGGATCAAACACAAAACGGCTTCAAGGCATCGCTACCAAAAGCCCAAGTTTTGTCAACGCCATTTTGACCAATCCGGTGTTGCTCAGTTTGGCAGATCGCGTTCTCTTAAAAAACTGCGGCAACTATTGGATGGGTCAAGCAGAAACCATGTTTATTGGTCCCGGTAACCCTGCCCAAGAACTTCATCGTGACGATTTGAATTGGGCTAACGCTTCCGAACTGGGAATCGATTTGCAGATTTCGGTTCTCACTGCGCTTGGCGACTACGATGCAGAAGTTGGTGCGACCAGAATTATTCCGGGTAGTCACTTGTGGCCCCTTGATAGACCTTTTGATAGCGAAGAAACCTTGCCCGTATCCATGAAACCAGGAAGCGCATTGGTGTACTCGGGAAGAGTAGTGCATGGCGGAGGATGGAATCAAACCAAGGATCGTTGGCGTAAAGGATTGTATTGCAGTTATTTGCTCGGCTGGCTGACTCCCGAG
>CANFCB010000032.1 GCA_947445025.1 Myxococcales bacterium | reverse complement strand
GCCACTTAAACCAGCAATAGTTTCTGTACGATCATTGGTAACAAAAGCGCGAGACTGATAAAAAGCTTGCAAGTCAGAAACAGTCTTATCCCAGCTTTTTTTTTCTGCTTGGAAACTTTCACTAGCAATTAACCCTTCACGTTCCTTATTTTGCTGCGTTGTTATGCTTTGCACTTCAGCAAGCATTGCCTTGAGCGCTACTTGTTGTCGCTCGTTGTATTGCATGTCAGCTGTAAAACTGGTCAGCTGCCAATTTACTTGAGTCAGATGAGTCCTAATTAATGTTAGGTTTTCTTTATAGATTTTATCATATTCTTTTGCTTTTTCGATTAAATCTTGATTACCTTGCCCTATCATAATTTTATCGTGCAAAAAATTAAGAGTTTTATCAGTGTCTAAATAGAGATTATTAGTAGCGATATCATCTTGGATAGCATTTTCTAAAATTTGATTGTGAAGCTCTAATACGCCCGCAGATCTAGATTTACCGTCCTCAGTGCTGTCCAGCGCGCTCCGAGAAGGTGTGTTTTCGTGTAATTTTGTATCGAAGTCATTCTCAGTTAGCGGCAGCTGAGCAACAACAGCTATAAGTTCATCAACTGCCGTTACTGGATCCTTTTGCATAAATTCTCGGATTTTATCAGGCGGTATGAGTTGGGCAGCTTCGTCAGCATGAACACTTTCTCTCTTAGAGCCAGCAAAGCTACGGAGGTCGTAATCAGTGGCACTAACTAAGCTCGTACTGTCTGTTTCTAATGATTCCGGTATGCTGCCAGCGCTTTTTGAGTGAGTTGTGCTACCGACGGCACTATAATATACGTCCCCCTCTGATTCACTATTTTCACTAGGGGAGCCAGATCTGCTTGTTTCTGGTGATACATATCTGCTGCCAAATTCGTTGTCCGTAAATCCACTGCTGGAGCTGTGAGTGCTATCACTTCCTGACAGTGACGATTTATCAATCTGCGTTGAATCTTTGAAACGTTCTAATGCGCTATTGGTATACGGATTAAATTCAGGCTTGCCACTGCCGCCAGAAGGCTTAGTGCGATTGTCATGAGCAAGAATATTTTCATCCTTTTCTGCAGGTTTTCTCTCATAAATATCACGGTATGCTGCTCTTAAGGGACTTTTCGGTATCGCTATAGGTGCCGATGGGGCTTCGGGTCGTGGCGGGGCCCCAGTAAGATCATGAGGAGCCGCGGGTTGGTCATGAGCACTCTCTACAGGTATATTTCTCTCAGTAATTCTCTCACGCATTTCTTTACCCCCAAAAAAATATCATGCATTATGATTCATATTAGCATAAGCCGTACTATGATACTAATTTTCTGCCCGGACACGCTTAAACCAGCATGGTTTTAATTGCTTTTTTGACATCTTGGGCTTGAAATAAAATCTGATGCACACCGGACAGCACTGGCAAATTGAGTTTTAATTTTTGGCTAAAAGCGAAAATAGCCTTAGCCGTATGCACGCCCTCTGCGACATGCTCCGAGGCATTCATGATATCTAAAACCGGACGCCCGGCAGCAAGATCAAGACCAACTGTTCGATTGCGGGACAACGCTCCATAGCAGGTTAAAATAAGATCGCCGACTCCACTCAAGCCATAAACAGTTTGCGCATTTCCGCCTAGGGCCTGGGCTAGTTTGGATATTTCCTGCAGTCCTTTGGTGATTAAAGTGGCTTTAGCATTAGCCCCCAGTCCTAAACCCTCGACCAGGCCGGCAGCGATAGCCACAACATTTTTAAAAGCGCCACAGACTTCCAAGCCCGTAATGTCGGTACTCATGGTCAAGCGCAAATTCTCGCTTTGTAAAACTTGGGCGACTTGCTCACACAAATCAGAACTCGCGGACGCCACCACTAAAGCCGTTGGCAAATTGCTGGCAACCTCTAAAGCAAACGACGGGCCTGAGAGAAAAGATGTTTGATTACAATAGGTTATGCCGAGTACTTCATGTAATACTTCAGAGGGAAACTGCCAGGTTTCAGACTCAATTCCCTTGGTGGTGCTAACGATGCAAGCTTGGGGTGACAAAAAAACACGTGCTGCTTGCAAGACCGCGCGCAGAGCTAGCATAGGCAGAGCAGATACAATTAAATCATTATTTTGCACCGCTTCTTTAAGATCATGTGTAGCATGAACACTGCCCGGCAACATGATTTGTCGTAGTTTATGTGGATGGCAATGATCTTGGCGAATAGCTTTAGCTATTTCTGGACGGCGTGCCCACAGCGTAACACTATGGCCGTTTTCAGCCATGACTTTGGCAAGCGCGAGGCCAAAAGATCCTGCCCCTAGAACCGTTATTCTTCGTGCCATTGGCAGCCTCTTATTTTATTTGGTTAAATATTGATAACGCTGAATCAAAGCTGAAATATGGGTAGATAAGTCGTGCTCACCTTGCTCGGCAACGCGAGCAATGGCGCGTCTAATTGCGTAGGCATCGGAATTTCCGTGGGCAATGTAGGCAGGAGCACAAAGCCCCAGCAAGGGCGCAGCGCCAAACTCACGATGATCCACTTTGCTTTTTAGCGTTTGAAATAAAGGCCTCGATAAAACACCGCCAACTTTTCCTAAAAATCCAGCTTGTTCATAGCTTTTCTTAATTAAATGCATGAGAAAAGCAGCGGTCCCTTCAGCGGTTTTAAGTACCAAATTGCCGCTAAAACCATCACAGACAATGACGTCAACCGAGCCTGTAAAAATGTCGCGTCCTTCACAGTGTCCGACTTGGGGCAAATCTGTTTGCTGTAAAAGCGCCAACGCGCCTCTGGTCAATTCGGTACCTTTGCTTTCTTCTTCGCCGTTGGCCAAAACCCCAATGCGCGGAGTCAGAACATGTAAAATGTGATGAGAATATGCATAGCCCATGAGCGCAAATTGAAATAAATGCGTGGGCAAGCATTCGGTATTAGCGCCCACGTCCAGCAAAACTGTCACCCCCGATTTAGAAGGAATGAACGCGCCAATGGCAGGACGCAAAACACCCTCAAGCCGCCCTAGTGTAAAAAGGGAAACCGCCATCATAGCTCCAGAATTGCCGGCACTCAAAGCCCCAACAGCTTTTTTTTCCTGAACTAATTGACATGCTAAATGAATAGATGATTTTTTTTTGCGACGCATTGCCGACGCAGGCTTTTCATCCATGCCAATAATCTCATCTGCTTGGTAGAGAGAAAGCAAACCGTTATCGAGTTGTTTTTGTGCTTTTCGTTCACAGATGAGGCGATAAAGTAGCTTCTCATCTCCAACTAACACGCTTGGCATACCATCAAGGCTTGCCGCAGCTATAGCGCCATCAACAATGGTGCTGGGTCCCTCATCGCCTCCCATTGCGTCAACAGCAACAGGAAGTTTCGAGTCATACGCAGTCAATGTTTACTCTGCTTCAACTACTTTAATAACTTGCCGACCAGCATATTGTCCACAAGCTCCACAAATATGGTGCGCAGCCTTTGGTTCGCCGCAATTAGAGCACTGGCTGGCATTTTTAGGAACATAACGCATGTTTGCCGCGCGACGCATCCTCGATTTTGAACGAGATTTACGCCCATAAGGTACTGCCATTTCAAACTCCTTCTTACAAAAACACTTTAGGGAAAAGTTTCAACATGGGGCTCATACGCAATATTACTCCGCTTGTCGAGACCCTTCTTTCACATCTTTTCATTTTCTGGCAACTGAACAAGCAAGTCTGCCAGTTTGGCGAAAGGATTTTTTTTGAAATGGGCATCTGCTGCGACGGTTTTCACTACTGCCAACTCACAAAGAGCAACTTGATTGAGCGCTTGGGGATGGTTGCAAACCGCATAACTTGGCAACTCTAAAAAGAGCTGCTCTTTGATTAATGCGGAAATATCAATCACGCCATTTTGATAATAAGCCTCGTTTAATTCTTTATCGCTTTCCTCAGACAATCCCAGGTATTCATCGGCGTCAAAAAGTTCCATTTCAATCAGATCTTCTTGGATTTCTTTTTCTTGGGCCAAAAGATGCAAATTAAAATGCAGACTTAAAGCAAATGGCACATCTTTCATACAGCGCACACAAAAAGAATTGAGCCAAAAAGAACCAAAGCCAGTCAAACGTACTGTCTCTGCTTCTGGATGCAACTCTAGTTCAATTATGGCAGGCTTGCTTGCGCGCCAGGCAAACTCATTTTTGGGTTCGTCCAGCAGTTCGCTAAGCCAATCACACGGCAATTCTTCTTTTATGTGAAGCCCTGTAACCACCATGCGGTCAACGCGCACGAATAAGTGTGTCAATAATTTATTTGGTTCTATGGTTTGCATTGTTGTTTCCTCTATCGCCCATCTACCGTATATAAATATTCTTTATTGTAAAGATGTGACACTTGCCCGACTGCCTCACCTTTTGGGTTATAAATACCTATTTGGGCTCCCACATAGCGTTTATAATCAATAACTTGGGTGGTGACCTGCCCTTTTTTGCTCAGCAAAGCCTCCATTTCAGTTCGGTTAACAAAACCTTCATTATTAAAGGAAACAACGAGAACTTTACTTTTAAGGCTGGAAATAACTGAGGAAAAGGCCTTAATAAATTGTCTTTTAGAATTAAAAAGACTTTTATGGGTACGGCAGTCTATGCGCTTGGACGCAACACCATAGACTTCTGGCTTGTCCCAGCGCATCAGTGTTTCCCAAATGTGGTAATTGCTCCGGTATCTATGTTGATTGTATGGCGGATCCAGGTAGGTAACGTCTGCATCTAAGCTTTTTGCTGCTTCCAAGGCATCAAGTTGATAGGCAAAACCAGGCAAGCTTTCTTTGCTGGATAAAAGCAAAGGCATCCTTAGTGATAAATGCTTTTCGGCACGAGGCGCCCATTTCTTTAAATAAGCCATCTGCATGCCACAGGTTGAATCTACGCGATCCGCTGCTTCCATTAAGGAGACTAGCAAAACTGCTTCCAATGAGGGTTCTAATTTTTTTTTAGCAATGACTTCGCGAATAGCGTCAATTCTTTCGCCATTTTTGGGATGAAAAAAAAGTGATCGCACACAAAAGTTTTCGGTAAAATACCCTGCTTGGCCCTTGATCACATTGAATTCTGCAATAAGCTTTTTGGCCTCTTTTCCAACAGCTTCCAAATTGGTGGCGATATAACATTTGGCCAACATGTAAGCATACAAGTTGTGATCGTTGGCGTGCACTTCGTAATTCTTTTTTTTGAGAGCATAGCCCACACGAGAAGTTCCGGAAAACAAGTCGATCACTGAGCGCGCCCCGGGCATGGCAGTTTGCACTGCGCTCAATATCTCTGACAGTAATTTTCGCTTTGAACCTAAATATTTAATCATGCGTACATTTTTCTTTTTCGTGAAGTTGCGCTGTTCTAAGGCTAAATGCTAGTAATTGTCAACAAACTTAAACGGGGGATTTAAATGCGCGCCTTAGTACTTTCTGTCATTATCTTAAGCCAACTGAGTGTTTCTTGTTCTGAAAATCTCAACTGCGTCGAGCCTGCAGCAAACTTTTCATACACTTTTATTCCCGAAGCAAAAGATCCTACTGCTTGTCAAAATAGCACGCCTGCCCAAGCGATAGAAAAATCAAAATGCAAAAATGGCGGCAAGGTAGTTATTAGCAACAAAAATAACGACACTGTCCAAATCAAAACGCCTGCCGAAGCAGATCAACATATGAAAGATTCTGGGAATTATGCTTACAGTGGCGGTGTTCACGACGATAATGTTAAAAATTTGTCAGCAACAGAACAAGCCGATACTCTTCAAGCAATTCCTGCGCAGTTAAAACCGACTTGGCAAGTCTTTAATCCCGCCAGTAAAAGTAACCCAACCGGCATCAATTTTGGTCCCAATGGCTGCGGCATTTGGGCAACAACTGTCTGCGATCGCATACTCGGTCTAGAAAAAGGACCACTCACTCAAACAGAATGGGATAAAACTTACGCTGATTTGGGATCTCGTTACGGGGTTACCCCTTTTTACTTGATTGCTAATTATTATCAAAGAAAGGGTTTTTGCTCTGAGACAACTCCGCTATCAGGTCACACTCCCGGTTATGTCCGTATGAAGGATTCCTTGTCCAAGGGCTGCGATGTCAAATTGTTCTTTGCGCGCAAGTCTTCAGTTTGGTGGTTGCCGAGTTCAAATCCTCATATCGAAACTGTTGTTGATGTCGTCATACCCGATAAAAAGACCGAGCAGCCATATCTACACACCAATTCCTGGGGAACTTATGCAAAAGTTGCGGGCGGGTTTTGCACCGAATTTGAACACGAACGAAACCACGCATTTGGCCATACCGATAAAGAAGATAAAGAAAATTTTGCTTGGCCAGCGAACGACGCGCGCGTTTGGGTGCAGACTACGTGTGATTGTGCGAAGATGCCTAATGTCGAGGAACTGCTGGCCCTGTAATGCTTCTTTTAGCAAATAAAGAAAGTCTTGGCCAAAAATAGGATTGGTGGCATACTAAAAATAAATTAAGCATCATATAGGCGAAGATAAATCATGCGATTTGGATGGCCCCTCATTTTAAGTATAGCGTTTGCTTTCGGTATTGCTTTTGCCATGTTTCAATATGTGGTGCATGATCTGCCGCAACTGGACAGCATTGCGGATTACCGCCCGCCCCTGGCTAGTCGCGTGCTCGATGCAGACGACAATGTGATCGGCGAATTCTTTACCGAGCGCAGAACCTTGATTGTGGTTTCGCAATTACCAGCTCACGTCAGAAACAGTTTTCTCGCCGCTGAAGATGCCGACTTTTACAATCATACTGGCATCGACTACTTCGGTATTTTGCGTGCTCTGCTAAATGAAATCAAATACAAACTCATTGGCGGTCAGCGCATGGGCGGCAGCACCATTACTCAGCAAACTGCCAAGACCATGCTTTTGTCAAGGCAACGAACTTACACGCGCAAGATTAGGGAATTTATCTTGGCCAAGCGCATTGAAGATACTTTGAATAAAGATGAAATTCTAAACCTCTATTTAAATCAAATTTATTTTGGCAATGGTGCCTATGGCATTGAAGAGGCTGCACGAACTTATTATGGTGTTGCCGCCAAAGATTTAACTCTGGGGCAAGCAGCGGCGTTGGCTTCGGTTCCCAAAAGCCCTAACCGCATTAATCCGATAAAAGATCCAGAGCGGGTCAAAGCACGACGAGACTATGTGCTTGAGCAAATGGCTGTACACGGCTTTGCCTCACAACGTGTGGTGCAAATGGCCAAAAACGAGTCTACTGCCGCCAAGCCTCCAGTCTTGCCCTATTTAAATCTCGCACCTTACTACACCGAAGAAATCCGTCGTATTCTAGTGGCAAAACTCGGTGAGGACGAGGTTTATCATGGTGGGCTTACTATCCATACCCCGGTGAACATGCGCATTCAAATCGCTGCCCAAAATGCTCTGCGTACTGGACTTCGTGAATTAGATAAACGACAAGGCTATCGAGGACCTGTGGCCCGATTAAATGCCGAAACACAAAAACAATTAAAGACAGCATTGGCTGATAAAAAAGCAGCTTTTTTCCCGAATAATAATGCCGCAAAAGTATGGGACTTATCGCTGTTGACCTCGGAAAACTTGAGTCAAAATTTTGACGAAGCTTTTGCCACTATTCGAGTTGTTCCCTTGCAACCAGGCATCATCATTGCGGGTTTGGTCAAAACAGTTTCCAATGTGAACAAAAATGTCGTCATCGACTTGGGAAGACAAAGCGCCACGCTGCCTTTTGCTAAAATGACCTGGGCTCGATCTTTCAATACCATCAAATACACCCCTGCACCCAAAGCACCATCTGATATTCTGAAAGTGGGCGATGTGGTCTTGGTAAAGGTCGACAAAATAGCACCTTTGCTAGAAGTATCACTTGAGCAAAAGCCCCTCGTGGAAGGTGCCATTGCCGCCATTGAGCCACACAGCCATCGAGTCCTCGCCATGGTGGGCGGATACGATTTTGCTACGTCAAGTTTTAATCGAGCCACTCAGGCCAAACGACAGCCAGGTTCGTCGTTTAAACCTTTTGTCTATGCCACGGCTATCAATAGCCAAGCAGCAACTGCAGCAACTTTAATTACTGATGCGCCTAAGGTGTATGGCGACGGTCAAAATAGTAGTCAGTGGAAGCCCAAGAACAGCACTGGCAAATTTAGAGGCGATATCACTGTTCATTCTTGCCTAGTCAGTTCGGTTAATACTTGCAGTATAACTTTGTTGGAACGTGTCGGGATCGATGCCGTGAGAAAACTTTCCGCTGATGCCGGTGAATTGACAGAGGAGACACCGTTGCCACGCGATTTGACCATTGCACTTGGTTCTGGCGAAGTGATTCCGTTGCGGCATTTTAATGCTTTTGCCATTTTTCCAAACGGCGGGCAATATGCACCTCCTATTTTAATCGAAAAAGTGATCTCACGTGACGGCAAAGTTTTATACGAAGCTCCAGTAGTGGAACCAACACAAGTCATAAGCCCGCAGGCAGCCTATGTCATGACCAATATCATGCGTGGCCTCATGGGCGGCGCTCCCCTGGCTGGAAAAACCGGCACAACCAATGAATTCCGCAGTGCTTGGTTTGTCGGCTTTTCGCAAGATTTAGTGGCTGGCGTTTATGTTGGATTTGATAACAATATTCCTTTGGGGATGAATGAATACGGCGCAGTCGCCGCAAGACCAATATGGAACTACATGATGCGTGAAGCCAACATCGTGATTCCTCCTCGTGAATTTGTGCAACCTGAAGGCGTGGTTTGGCGTTTAATTGATCCTCAGACTGGGCTTTTAGCCAAAAATGCCGCCTATGATCCTGTCACTGCCGACAGCCAGCTTGCCGATGAAAGTGAAGTCCAATCAGGAGCAGCAGAACGTCCCCAAGGTGCGATGCTGGAAGTCTTTATTGAAGGTACTGAACCCACTAAAAGTGCAGGAGATTCCGGACCTCCACCGCTGGAACTTTATGACGTCGGTGGACTTAAGCCTTAAAGAGATTTTTTTTTACGCCATAAGTTTTTGCATTTCAGCATCGTCGATATCTTCATTGCTCCACACGCTTTGCACATCATCCAAGTCTTCTAAAGCGTCAATCAGTTTAAATAACAGTTTGGCGTTATCGCCACTCACTTCAATCACGGTATCTGGGATCATCGCAATCTCTGAGGACGCGGGCATTAATCCGGCTTTGCTAAAAGCATCTTTTAGCGTCAACAATGTTTCTGCGTCACACTGTATAAACCACATGTCTTCTTCGTGAGAAATGTCTTCAATGCCATATTCAAGGCCGATTTCCAGCAGCTGATCTTCGTTGATATCTTTATTTTGCTTTTCTGATTGTGCAAAACTTATCTGACCTTTTTTCTTAAAAGAAAAACAAACAGAACCGCTGGTTCCGAGATTTCCCCCGTTTTTATTGAAAGCCGCTCGCACATCGCCATAGGTGCGATTGCGATTATCGGTTAAACTCTCAACGACAATGGCTACACCAGCAGGGCCGTAACCTTCATACACAAGCTCTTCGTATTCGCCACCTTCTTGATTGCCCGAAGCTTTTGCTAGCGCCCTGGTAATGGTGTCTTTGGAAATGTTACTACTGCGAGCGTCGTCAAGTGCTTTTCGTAAACGCGAATTGGAAGCTGGATCATCGCCGCCAATCTTGGCTGCAACGGTAATTTCTCTAATAATCTTTGTCCAAATTTTAGATCGTTTGGCGTCCACAGCACCTTTGCGATGCTTGACCTTTGACCACTTATTATGACCTGACATCGTTTCACGTCCCAATTGCTAAATTGATGTTTTCACTGAACCATCCACCTGTAAAACCATCGAGCTGCGCAGTCAATTCTTGAATTTTAATTTGCCGCATAATTTTTATCGAGACTTCTTCTTCCAAGGCAATTAAATCCAAAATTTGCAGTCGTCTTCGTTCGAAATATTTATGAGTGACGTCTTCAATGATATCTTCTCGCAAAACAGTCTGACGGACAGATTCTCGTGCCACACTCAACTCTTCGCGATTAAAAATCAGCTCACTTAAGTCCCATTCTGCTTGTAAGTTAAAACTCCAATCAGCTGATTCTTTGTGATAAAGCACATCTACATCACCTACTTTTTCACGAACAGACTGCTCTTTGTCTAGGTCCCTGCCCCCTTTGGTGTTGATTTTAGGCATCCACGCCGCTTGACGAACCCGTCGCTGCCAAGAATCAACCTGGCGAGGATTTGCATTGGCATAACGAATGGCTTCTTCCTGTACCAAACGGATAATGGGTTCATGAGCAAAAGAGATCATTAAAGCTCTAATCTCTTCGTCTGACATGTTATTTTTTTTAAGACTTATGAAACCCGCAACGTCTTTTCCTCTCGCTTCTAGAGACTTAATTCCTGCATAAGTTCTTATCATTTTTTTTAAAGTAAGATGTCCTCTAATTTTTTCTAAGAGCTTGGGCTTGCAACCATCAATTAATAGCAAATCTTCTACACTCAAGAATGCGCCCTTTTTATCGCGGTGATCGATAATGCGACGTGCTAATTTATCCCCAATTCCTGGCAAAGCCATGATTTGGTCTTTAGAGGCATTGTTAATATCCACCGCTTGAAATGCCGCCAGACTTGCCCCAGAAAAAAGCATAAAAACTGAAAATTTAAAAAATAAATTCAAAGATTCTCCTCGATAAAATTTCAAAAAGAGAATTTCTTTGATTTTTTTAAAAAGCACATCGGTTATTTGACGAAGGGCATAAAACCCCATGCTTCTAACTCGGCATAGTCAAGCTGTGGCAACTCGGCATTGGCACCGTTCAAACTTGCTTCATCCAATTGCTGCTGCAATTCTGCATTTTCTGCCTCGAGTGCTGCACATTCTTCTGCCAATTTCTGGTTGCCCTGCTTCACTTGTGCAAGTTTCGCTAGCAGAGCTTTGATATGATTATCTTTATTTACTCGACTCTTTCTCGCAGATTCACAGTTTTTTTTCTTTCTATTGGCCGCACTCTCTAATTTTTCCAATGGTGACTTGCCTGCGCAAACGAAAACACAATGACTGGCGCATATTAGGAACATAAAAAATCGTATTCGCATGTTAAGCTATCTCCAAATCAACAACATGTTAGGTGTGGTTTTATGGCATTTAAACACACAATACAAGACGGGTAAAAGTATTGTCAGCAATTTTACTGACTTCAATCCCGCTCACAGTAATAAATCAATTTGGCTTTTAACTTTGCTTCGGCAGCAATTTTTTCAATTTTATCAGCGAGATTAATTGCCTCTTCAAGCGCAGTTTTGGGGTTTAAGTATTCTTCTTGTACTTGTTGAAACCGTTTTTGCGCTCTCATTTGAAACATGCGCCAGGTATATTGGTTTTGATTATCCGTAAAAAT
>CANFCB010000031.1 GCA_947445025.1 Myxococcales bacterium | reverse complement strand
TTAATTTCTGCATCGGTCATACCGTGCCGCAATCGGCGGGAGTGTACGTTGAGTTTATTTTCATATGACAACATGAAGGTGTTTTAATAATTTTTTTTTGCGCAGACCATTGGACATCGAGCTGATTCGTTATTTTAAATTCCCCTACCCCCTTTTTCTAAGGGGGATAAATCTAAAATTTACTGTCACGACTTGTGTGCATCGGGTAGTTTTCTAAGGAGGATTAAATCCCTCAAAACGTCTTGGACAGTAGCCTGCGCAGGCTGGCATCCAGATATTTGCGGAAACTCCCGTAAATGTGACTTCGCAGACGACAAAATTTTTACAAGAAGAGATCGAGGCTGTGCGGGAGACCTGCAGTCGTTATTATATTCATGCAGAAGTACTTGCTTTTAAAATTGGTCTTCTTTTTATCTTACCGACAGTATCTCTGGTCAAGAGATTGATATGAAATGTACTGTTCTTAAAATAAATAAATAGTCTACCTGAACTTTTCTGGTAAATCAAAACCGACCTCGGTGCCATGTGTGCCCTGTGTCGGTTTTTTATTTTCCTGTGAATGAGAACAGCAGAAGTGAAAAATAAATAGTTGCATTTAATAATTTTTTTTGTATGGTTGCAAATATTATTTTTATATTACTAAGGTTTAAATATGTTTAAAAAAAGTGCATTTATTTTAGGTTTATTAATTTTTTCACTAGGTTCTTTTGCGGAAGTAGAAGTAGCAGTTACAGGTCTAGCTGTATCTCAGGAAAGTAAGACCCCTGATGAGTTCTGCGTCGGTGATGGCTCCTCTACAACAGCAAGCGTAAAAGTAAAACCGAACGGGATTGCAAATGCAATGAAAGCCGCGGGTATTTCAACAGATTCTACTGGAAAGTCTAGCGCAATGCTTCTGCCGGCCGCTAATAGTTCTGACGTAAAACCTCTGCCGACTGCCTATGACTCTATCGCAGCATACCAGATACCTGCTGTAATTACTGCAGTAGTCCTTGCAGTGGCTTTTATCGGCTATAAGGTTTATTCACGCCACCGCGCTGAGCCGCAACTGCTGCTGATGCCTGCTGCTGCTGCTGTGAATGCTGCTGCTGCTGTGAATGCTGCTGCTGCTGCGAATCCTATTGCTGCTGCTGCTGGTCCTTCTGTTGCTGCTACTAAGATTGCGCTTGTGCAAGCTAAAGCTCTTCTTGATATTGCCAGGATACATGAGAAGGAGATTAAGAAGGCTGCTGCTGCTGCTGTTGCTGCTGCTGCTGCTGCTGCTGCTGCTGCTGTTTAACTAACACCTGACTCACCGTCTAAGCACACGCGTTCTCACGATAGAAATTAAGTAATTGAGGAAAAAAAATGAAAAAAAATAAGTTAATTTTAAGTGGTTTACTGTCCGGTCTTTGTCTGTTCTCGATGGGTAGTTCTTGTCCTGGCGATGTTAAGCAACCCAATAAAGCTGATGCCCAACAAGCTAGCGATGCAGCACCTAAGGAAGAAGCAAAAGCAAAAGAGTCAGCAGAAGACGAAACGCCAGCAGAAGTAAAAGCAGATGATAAACAAGAGCTGGCAGGTGTTAGTCAAGAGCTGGCAGAAGCTCAACAAGCACAAAAAAAAGCAGAAGAAGATACATTGGCAGATGTACATGCAGCTGTACGAGAAGGAAAACTAAAAGAAGCACAAGCCCTGCTAGGAAGTTCTATTATAGCTAAGTGTTGCGACACACAAACAGCAAAAATTCTTCCTAGTTTTGAATTGTATAAACTTGATGATGATTTGTGCGCGGTCAAAAATGTTACGCCTTCGATGCAACAAACAATTCTGAAATTTTATAATAGCAAGTATCCCGATGAGGACTTTCCAACTTTTGAACAAAAAACTTATTTTGCCGCTTATATGACTGCACCTGGAGAAAAGGATTTTACTGTTCATTTATGTGAGGTTCTTTAAAAAATAGGTTGCTAGTTTAGTCTTTGTGTTGGCAAAGCTCAATTAGTAACCCACCTGAATTTTTCGGGTGAATAAAACCGACCTCGGCGCCGTGTGCGCCCTGTGTCGGTTTTTCATTTATCAAAACAATCTCTTGTTCTTGCAGCGTTTTCATGTCGTCGTGAATATTTTTCGTGGCAAAGGCCAGATGGTGAATACCGGGGCCACGCTTTTGTAAAAATGCTGAAATTTCGCTATCTTCTCGCATGGCTTCGATGAGTTCAATGCGTGTATCACCGAGGGGAATCATGGCCACGCGAATACCGCGCTCTGGCAGATCTTCAATATGCGTGCAAATAAGACCAAGTTTTTTCTCAAAAAAATCTAAACTCTCGGTTAAGTTTTTTGTGGCAATGGCGATGTGATCAAGGTGGGTAATATGTGTCATGCTGTTTATATCACTCGATATTTTCTATTTTATCAATTAGGTGTATGAAGTTTAGTTAAGTATTTGGCGGCAGGATTAAGGACGAGGCATTTTATGATTGACAAATTGTTGTGCGAGTTAAGAATTATATTAACAGCGACGATATCTATAGTTTGGCTTGGTTGTCCTGCTTCGTGGCAGCCAGGAGACAGCCCCGTTGTCAAGCCACAAATTGAAGCGCGCATGACTTCGGTTGCTATTGAATTTTCTTTGCCTGATCTGAAAAAAGTCAAACTCGGTGCTGAATTATGGGCACCGCCCAGAGGTGTTTTCGCGATTTTTCCAAAAACCGTGGTTATTTTTGTTCCTGGTTCAGGACTGGTGTCACGACGTGCTCGTCAGAGCGGAAATGGCATTGAGACTTATGCTGAACCAGTTGATATCAACGTGCAGTGGGCAAATGCATTAGCCCAGCAAGGCTACTTGTCGTTGGCTTACGATAAACGCAGCTGTGGTCCTGCTCACGATGATATTTGTCTAAATAATCCATTGTCCGATTTCAATCAAGAAGGTCCCAAAGCTTTGGCCCGCGATGTTGATGCGGCCTGTTCATTTGTGCAAAGTCGCTTTGGAGAAGGGGTGAGAATTATTTTGTGGACCAGCGAGCAGGGTTCACAAGTGGTTTTGTCGTCTGCGTGCAAGAACCGCGCTTCAGCTTTAGTTTTTATGACACCTATTCCCTATCGTATTGATGAGTTTTGGGTCGACGGACTATTTCATGCGAGTCGTACCGCGCGGGAACCTTTGGTGAGAAGTTCTTTGGTACAGAAAGCACGCAACCTGCAGGCCACATTTGAGTCCATCAAGAAAGGTCAGTTTGCGCCTGACGCCAAAGTCATGGGAGCGACTTTGCCATTTTGGAAAGAATGGATCAGTCTAACTCAGCAAACCAACGCCTTATTGGCCAAGACCCATCAACCGATGATCTTTGTCGTAGGTGACGATGACGCATTTTATGATGAGAAAGCGCGAAATGCTTTGAATAAGCAGGCACGTAGCGCTGAAAGAGAGCTGGTTCAATTGCCGGGTGTTGACCATAATTTGTTAAATGAGGGCACTTTAAGCCAAGAGACGACCGATACTGTGCTTGGGGCACTAGTCAGAAGCTTAAAACGTGACTAAGTTAGTGTCACTTTTTTTAAGTTTTTGTTATTTAGGTTTGAATGAATATGGCTGAAAAACGCGATTTGTATGAAGTTTTAGGGGTTTCCAAACAGAGCGACGAGCGAGAGCTTAAAGCTTCGTATCGTAAGCTTGCGCACCAACACCACCCAGATAAAAATCCTGGCGATAAAGTCGCTGAGGAAAAATTTAAAGAAGCTTCTTTGGCCTATTCTGTTCTGGCTGACCCAGAGAAACGGGCTCAGTATGATCGCTTTGGACATGCCGGATTGAGTAGTCAAGGCGGCGAAGATTATTCGGCCAATGTCCAAGATATTTTCGGCAGCATCTTTGGCGATTTATTTGGCGGCGGCGGTGGCAGGCGTCGAGGTCAAGGCGAACGCGGGGCTGATTTACAATATACACTGCAAGTGACTTTTGAAGAAGCTGCCTTTGGAGTGGAAAAAGAAATTACTATTCCACGCAAAGAAGCCTGTCAGACTTGCAATGGTAGTGGCGGTAAGGCTGGAACAAAGCCAATCCCCTGTCGCACCTGCGCTGGTTTAGGGGAAGTCAGAGTCTCGCAAGGATTCTTTGCCATTGCGCAAACCTGTCCCAGTTGCCAAGGGTCAGGTCAAACGATCTCGGACCCATGCTTAGATTGCAAGGGCGCTCGTAGCAAAAAAGTGAAACGCCAATTAAGCGTGAAAGTCCCTCCTGGCGTCGATGAAGGCATGCAATTGCGTTTTACCGGAGAGGGTGAAGGTGGTACGCAAGGTGGCGGACGCGGTAATCTTTTTGTGGTGATAGCTATATCTGCGCATCCGTTGTTTACGCGTGAAGACGATAAAGTAATTTGCGAAGTGCCGATTTCGTTTACGCAGGCAGCATTGGGCGCCAAAATTGAAGTGCCGACGTTAGATGGTAAAGTGTCGATGCAAATTCCCGCTGGTACGCAGGCGGGTGCCGTGTTTCGCTTGGCTAAAAAAGGGATTCCTCATTTACGTCAAGGACGAGGGGAAAGCAGGGGTGATCAACTTGTAAAAGTGCATTTGGAAGTCCCTAAGCACTTGACCCGCCGGCAAAAAGATTTACTGATAGAGTTCGCAGATCAATCTGGCGAAGATAATTTGCCAGTGCATCAAGGTTTTTTTAAGAAAGTAAAAGAAATTTTTGGCTAAAGAGAAGACCCTATGTCACAAGCAATCGTTACAACATCTCCAGAATTAGAAACTGATACTAAGACAGAAAGCACCGAGACAGAAAATATAGCAAAAGGCGCTGTCGATACCGGTCGCCGTATTGATGTTTCTGCCGTTCAACCAGAAACTGCTAAGACAGTACGACGTCATCATCGTGGCAGATCTGCGGGCAGCGATAAAAATAAGCAGCATGCTCCGAGGCCGGTTGTAAAAATTGTCGTCACTGAGGCTGCGGTTTCACTCAAAGAAGCACCTGAGCACGAAGCGCACCTAGTAGCAGCAAGCGAACCTTCCCCAAAAACAATAGTTACTATGCGTCCAGAAGCAAAATTGTGGGATGACACCGGGGACTTTGCGGCCATGCTCGAGGAAGAAGCCCCCATTAAAAAACTTGATGTTGAAGTGGGCAGTCGTGTGCGGGCACGTCTCATATACATGTCGAAAGACACAGCTTTCTTTACGCTTGGCCCCAAGCACGAAGGTGCTATGCCTATGGCAGAATTGCGTGACGGCGCGGGCAATGCCACTGTTAAAATTGGCGACACCGTCGACGCCTATGTGGTTAATATCAATGAGACCATTCATTTAAGCAAAAAAGTGGGACGCTTTGCTGCCGACTTAAGCATGATTGAAGAAGCAAAAGCGAAAAAAATTCCAATTGAAGGAAAAATTGTTTCCGTCAATAGCGGAGGCGCTCAGGTTTCTTTGGCAGGTGCAAAAGCATTTTGCCCAATGGGACAGATGGATTTGAACTTTGTAGAAGATCCCGCCTCGCTGGTAGGAAAAACCTTTGCTTTTTTGGTTATGCAAGTTGCCGGTGGGCGCAATATTCTTTTGAGCAGACGGGCTTTGCTGGAACGCGAACGCCTTGAGAAAGCCAAAGAACGTTTGCAAACTTTGAAAGTTGGTGATCGTGTCACGGGCAGCGTAGTTCGTACCGCTGACTTTGGTGCGTTTGTTGACTTAAGCGGCATCGAGGGTTTGATTCCTCTTTCTGAATTGGGATTTGGACATGGCGTCAAAGTGGAAGATCGCGTTAAAGTAGGTGACCTGGTTACTGTCGATGTCATGCGCATTGAGCCAGATCCTAAGCGCCAAGGACAAATGCGAATTTCGTTGTCACTTAAAGCCGCTTTGCCAGATCCTTTTGAAACTTATGGGCAGTACTTAGTGGCAGGTACCAGCTTAGAAGGTAAAGTCGCGCGACTGGAAGCATTCGGTGCTTTTGTTTCGCTCTTCGACGGTATCGATGGCATGATCCACATCAGTGAATTGAGTGAGCAGCGTGTTCGGCATCCGTCTGAAGTTTTAAAAATAGGCGATCCTATTACTGTGCGTATCCTCGATGCGGATTTTGATAAGCGCCGTATTTCACTTTCTTTGCGAGAAAATGTGGAGCGCACCGGCAAAGTGATAAGCGCGTCAACGTTGAAACGCGGCGACAAAGTGGACGGCGTTGTCGAGCGTGTGGAGCGTTATGGTGCCTTTGTGAAATTGGGAAGTGGTCAGACGGCATTGTTGCCAGCTTCTGAATCTGGGCAGCCCCAGGGCACTGATTTGGGTAAGCCTCTTTCGATCGGCACTTCAATTCCCTTGATGGTCATTGATATCGACGATCGCAGCCGTATTCGGGTTTCTAAAATCGCCAGAGAAAGAGCAGAAGAGCAAGCTTTGGTAAAAAGTTTTGCGGCAAAGACAGGAAGCCACAGAGGCTTTGGCACCTTAGGCGACTTGTTTAAGGCCAAATCACATAACGTTTAATCGTGGCCCAGCGTCGTTAAAAGTTGACCATTTTTAGTGGTTTGTTAGCGCCATCCTTCCAGCGCCACCGAAGCCGCTAGGGCCTTTGCCGTCAGGCTTTTTTTTGAGCAGCGGATTTTTATATACATCACTCAACTTTAAAAACCTAAAAATTAACTCGCAGATTTCAGTGAAAGTCAGGTCTTCAAAATTATTCCACCCCCGCAAAAGAGCTGCATCCAGATTTACTACATATCTCATAGTCCCCCACTTTAGCGCCAAGCTTCTTGGGATCTGTAGAGAAGGTGTCCATGGCACCACTAGAGCTTGCTGCTGCTGCCATTGCACTATTATTTCTATCACCGCTTGGTTCGTTGCTACCTGTATAGGTGTATGACCGTGATTGTTTGTAATTGTTAAATCTGCACCTGCATTAAGAAGAGCTAGGATGACATCAACATGTCCGTTCAGAGCGGCAATGTGTATCGCAGTGTTGCCATCTATATCCTGAACATTGATACCTGCGCCGGCATTAATAAGAGCTAGGATGACATCAACATATCCGTTCAGAGCGGCAATGTTTAGCGGTGTGTTGCCCTCTAGATCCTGAACATTAATGCCTGCACCGGCATTAATAAGAGCATGGACGACAGCAACATGTCCGTTCAGAGCGGCAATGTGTATCGCAGTGTTACCATCTACATCCTGAACATTGATACCTGCGCCGGCATTAATAAGAGCTTGGACGACAGCAACATGTCCGTTCATAGCGGCAACGTGTAGCGGTGTGTTGCCATATAGATCCTGAGTATCAACGTCAATACCTGCATTAAGAAGAGCAAGGACGATATTAACGTGTCCATTCATAGCAGCATTGCGTAGCGCGGTGTTGCCATTATGATTATGAGAATTAACGTTCATGCCGCGATTTAAAAGAAGAATTTGCACGGCACCAATATATCCATTCATAGCAGCAACGTGTAGCGCTGTGTTGCCATCTGTATTCTGTAGATTAACTAATGAGCCCGCATTAAGAAGAGCTTGGAGGACATTAACATCTCCATGCCAAGCAGCAAAGTGCAGCGCTGTGTCGCCACTTATCTCTACATCATTAACTTCTGCGCCTGCAGCAAGAAGGCGGCTTACTTCTGCAAAATCTCCATCGCCAGCGGCTTCATGCAACGTGGCAAAGCTCGCCGATGAAAGACCTAGTAAGGCAATAATGAATATTCTGGCAAACACAAGATCTCCATGATTTATTTCAGGCAATATTTGAATAATTTAAAAGCACTGCTAATTGCGAGTTTCGCGTGTTTTACTTGTACAGATAAAAGCCTGATATGCAACAATAAATAATGCTTAAGCTGGATGCTTTCCCGGAAGCCTCTAAGAGCTATAAGATATTGTATCCGTCTTGGTGTCCGGCAAAGCGGTGGCGTCAGCGACGTCAACGGCGGCTGTGCGCGATTGATCTGGAATAATGAAAGTGGACAGCATAGTTGCGAGGAAAAAAACCAGATACATGGCGGAGCGACCGGGATTCGAACCCGGGATAGGGTTTCCCCTATACACACTTAGCAGGCGTGCGCCTTCAGCCACTCGGCCATCGCTCCATTTAACGCTTGATGCAAGTAACAGCTTTCATGCATTTAAGTCAAGGGGCTTCCCAACTTCGTTAAAATAAGATTAGACTTTTTTAATTAAACTTTGGGAAATATGTTATGGCGCGTCTCAGTGTAAATGTTAATAAAATAGCCACATTGCGTAATTCACGAGGCGCAAACCTTCCTGATTTATTGAAAGTAAGCAAAGACATTGTGCGTTTTGGAGCTCAGGGGATTACTGTGCATCCGCGTCCCGATGAGAGGCATATTAAGCGGCAAGATGTGATCGATATTGCTGAGAATATCGACGTAGAATTGAATATTGAAGGGTATCCCACTTCTGATTTGATGGATCTGGCTGCTTTGGTTCGTCCTCAGCAAGTGACCTTGGTCCCTGATCCCCCGCATGTGTTAACATCTAATGCCGGTTGGCGTGTTTCAGAAAAAATGGAATTTTTACAAAAAGTGATCGCTCAATTGCGCTTGAATCAGGTGCGGGTGTCTTTGTTTATTGATCCTTTTGATTATCAAAATTCGGATTTAAGCGAGGTGCAAAACACCGGCGCCGATGCCATCGAATTGTATACCGAAGTTTACGCTAAGTTATTTCACACCCAGCAGCGTGACGAAGTGCTTTTGCTGTACAAGCAAGTAGCAGAAAAGGCACACGCGCTTGGTTTACAGGTCAATGCAGGTCATGATTTGAATCTTGACAATCTAAACTATTTCGTGTCCAAGATTGGCTGTATTACGGAAGTTTCTATTGGGCATGCATTGATTTGTGATGCGCTTTATTTGGGTTTAGAAAAAACCGTGCAGAATTATTTGAAAGCGTGCCTTATTTAAAAATTGTCCCGCTTAAAAAAAGGGAAAGCATGCCTGCTCGACGAGACATTAAGGCAATTTGTGTTTTAGGTTCGGGGCCCGTTATTATTGGGCAAGCTGCTGAGTTTGATTACTCCGGTACGCAAGCCATTAAAGCGCTGAAAGCAGATGGCTATCGGGTGATTTTAATCAACTCCAATCCAGCGACGATCATGACTGATCCTGATCTGGCTGATGCCACTTATATTGAGCCGCTTTCAGTGGTCATGGTCGCTGAGATTTTAAAAAAAGAACGACCCGACGCTTTATTGCCAACCGTGGGCGGGCAAACTGCTTTGAATTTGGCTGTGGCGCTTTCTAAACAAGGAATTTTACAAGAGCTGGGCATTGAACTGATTGGTGCCGAGGTCGACGTCATTGAACGTGCCGAAAATCGTGGTCGTTCTGCTGCCATGGTCGATAAGCTGCAGTTAAAGCAGCCTCCTTCAGCGATGGTAAAATCTTTACCAGAAGCAAAAGCAGCAGCTGCCAAGTTAGGCTACCCGTTATTGCTGCGTCCTTCTTATGTTCTGGGTGGTCGTGCCATGGAATTGATCTATGACGATCAAGGATTGGAGCGCTATTTGACCCATGCCATGAAAGCTTCAGATAACAGACCGGTGCTTATGGATCGTTTTCTAGATGAAGCCATCGAGGTTGATGTTGATTTGATTTGTGATGGCCATGAGGCATTGGTCGGCGGTGTCATGGAACATATTGAGGAAGCGGGTGTGCACTCGGGAGATTCAGCGTGTGTGATTCCACCTCATAGTTTGTCGGATGAGATTGTTGAGCAATTGTGTGTGGCTGCTAAGGCGCTGGCCATAGAGTTGGGCGCGGTTGGATTGGTGAACGTACAATTTGGGGTGAAAAAGAATGAGATCTTCGTCATCGAAGTTAACCCCAGAGCTTCGCGGACGGTTCCTTTTGTGAGCAAGGCCATAGGGGTTTCTTTGCCTAAATTAGCGGCAGTAATTATGGCCGGTAAGCGCATTGCGGATTTAAATCTGAAACCATGGCCCATTTTAAAATCCGAGTTTTCCTTTTTTAGTGTCAAAGAAGCAGTCATGCCCTTTCTCAAATTTCCCGACGTGGACGCCTTGCTGGGACCAGAAATGCGCTCGACCGGGGAGGTGATGGGTATTGCCTCCAGGTTTGAAGAAGCGTTTGCTAAAAGCCAAATGGCGGCGGGGATGACCTTGCCAACATCGGGCACTATTTTTGTTTCGATTGCCGACCCTGACAAGTCACATATTTTGGGAGGATTGCGACGGATGCATCAGATGGGTTTCCATGTTTTAGCGACCAGTGGCACCCATAGATTTTTGCAGCAATACGGAATTTCCTCTGAGTGTGTTAAAAAAGTGCGAGAAGGAACGCCACACGTACTAGACCGTATCAGTAATGGCGAGGTAGCGCTTATGTTTAACACCACACTTGGCGCTAAAAGTGTGCACGATAGTTATTTGTTTCGAAAAAAAGCTATTGAACAACAGATTCCTTATTATACAACCGTGGAAGCAGCGCTGGCCGCAAGTTTATCGATTGAACATTTGCAGTTGAACCCAGTTTTTGGTGTTAGTTCTTTGCAAAAGCATTTAAATTATCAAGGATGATATGGCATTTATAGCACCGAAACGAAAATTGTTTCTAGCCATGGCCGGCAATATTGGCACAGGTAAAACCACCGCAGCGAAGATGATTAGCCAAGCCTTTGCTTTTGAACTTTTTGATGAGCCTGTCATCGATAACCGTTTCTTGGGGGACTACTATCAAAATATGAAGCGCTGGAGTTTCACTCTGCAGTTGGAATTTTTGATTAAGCGCGTGCAGCATCACAACTTAATCTCGAGGGTGGAGAAATCTTGTATTCAAGATCGCACGCTTTATGAGGATCCAGAAATATTTGCTAAATATTTGCACGGCCTTGGCTATATGGACGATCGCGAATTAGAACTTTATTTTGAATATTTCGATAGACTCAATCGTGATTTGCACCGACCTGAAAAAGTGATTCTTTTAAGTGCTAGCAATGTGCAGGCCTTACAGGGACGCATTCAAAAACGCGGCAGAATAGAAGAGTCTGGTATCAGCGCAGAGTTTTTAGAAGGCTTAAACGCTTACTATTCGGTACTGCCGCAGATACTGGAAAAAAAATATGGCGTGGATCTTCTCAATATCGACGTGTCCGAAATCGATATTCGCCTTGGGTCAGGCCGGGAAATGTTTCTAGATAAAGTACAAAGTTTCTTGGTGAGCTAGGATGCTATACAGCGTAGACTCACGAGAGATTTAGTCCCCCTTAGAAAACTGCCCGATGCACACAAGTCGTGACGGTGAATTTTAGATTTAGTCCCCCTTAGTAAAAACTGTCCGATGCACACAAGTCGTGACGGTGAATTTTAGATTTAGTCCCCCTTAGAAAAAGGGGGTAGGGGGATTTTCTTCGACGCTGCTGTGTCCAGCCCCAGTGCACAAAATTTGGGTGCATTACCCGGGGTTCACAGACGGACGTCTATTTCACCACCCGGGGTACCGCGCTTAAGCGCTTAACCCCAGGCTACCTAAATGACGCCTGCGGCGTCGAATACAAACTAAAACATAATCGTTCATGCCGCTTTGTATCTGGACTTATTCCCCCTTAGAAAACTGCCCGATGCACACAAGTCGTGACGGTGAATTTTAGATTTAGTCCCCCTTAGAAAAAGGGGGTAGGGGGATTTTCTTCGACGCT
>CANFCB010000030.1 GCA_947445025.1 Myxococcales bacterium | reverse complement strand
TCTTTAGACACCATCTTTTCCAACATGCTGGAAAAAGACTTTTATAAATCTAATCAAGAATTTATTGATATCGACGCTGAACTTTGGCGCACTTCTTTTAAAGCCGCCTATGGTGTTAGTGATGCATTTAGTATGGGTTTTGCGATCCCCGTGCTTGCTTTTCCAGGAGGATTCTTAGACGGACGCATTGATGGTTTCCACAAATTTTTTGGCTTCCCCTATGGCGGTAGAGATGTCGTGCCTGAATATCGACTCGCTTATATTTTCAAAAAAGAAAACGTCTCATACACGCCTAAAGCAGCGGCTTTGGGCCTGGGCGATATTGTTTTTTGGAACAAGCTGCAAGTGCTACATGAATCCACGTTTTGGCCTGCAATTAGTCTAAAAGCTTCTTTCAAATTTCCCACCGGATCTCCAGATAATGCAACAGGAAGCGGCACCCCCGACGCTGCTCTTTCTGCCTATGTAGAAAAATCATACAAAAGATTTCATAGCTTTACCCACTTTGGCGCGATAGCCATGGGTGGCATGCAAAATTTAAACTCCGTTTTAAAAGTTGGCCAACTCTCTTTCGGACAAGCGTTTGAAATTAACGTCACTGAATATTTATCTTTTATCGGACAATTGAAAGGCAATACGCCTCTCTTTAAAAATATCAAGGCCAAGGTATTTGCCTGGCCGGTTTTAGACTTAAGCTTTGGCTTTACCGGTGATGTCCCAGTCGCAAAACCAGGCCTTAAAATTCATTACGAATTTGCTTTTGTCGAAGACATTTTATTTGGTGGCCCCTCCGTCGACTTTTCGGTATTTTTCAAAACCGGTGTGGTATTTTAAAAACCTCTACTCAATAGTCATAAGCAAAGCGCCGCTATAGACAGAGTCTCCAGCAACGGCAAACACTTCTTTCACGACGCCATTTTTAGGTGATTTTAGTTCATTTTCCATTTTCATGGCTTCAACGACAACCAACCCCTGTCCTTCTACCACTTGCTCTTCAGCCGCAACTAAAATCCGCAAAATTTTTCCGGGCATGGGCGATAAAATCCGCGCAAATCCACTTTGGGAAAAATGCGTTGCTTGGGCATCTTTCATTTTTTTACGTCGCTCTTCCAGTATTTCTAAATCAATCACACGGCCACGCACACGAACCGCCATGCGCCCATCAAGCGCATCATTTATATTGACTCTATCTAAATCTATATCGTAACTCTTATTGTCGATGAGCGCCGTGACAATTTCTGATGCCATAGCATGCGCATCTAAAGTATAAGACCTGCCATCAAGTGAAACATAAAAAATGTGAGGCTGATCGGAATTTTCAATGACAATCTTGTATTCTTTCGATTCGAGGGTGCCAATCAATTTCATTTTTGCCATGATTATCCTTAAAAGCGCGCTTCAGGCAACATAGCTGTTTGCCATTTTGACATAGAGCCAGTAGCGTTACCATTTAAATTAACATTCACCTTGGCTTGCAAACGTTGCTCGCTTTCAAAACTGGACAACGCAGCTCCCAGCAATGCGACAATCTTATGCTCTTCTTCAATCCAGGGAGGTGACTCTTGATGATATTGCTCAATCATACCTGTATCATATTCGCCCTGAACAAATTTCGCAAAATTCAAGAGCTGCCTTAAAAACATGGTATTCGTCGTGCACCCCTTTACAGTCACTTCTGAAAGCGCTCTGTCCAGTCGCCGAATCGCCGTTAATCGATTAGGCCCCCAGGCAATCACTTTGGCAATCATTGGATCGTAATCGGCAGTCACCTCGGTGCCCGCATAAACACCAGTATCGGTCCTTACAAATGGCCCCGTGGGTTGGCGAAAATGGCGAATTAATCCAGGGGTTGGTAGAAAATTTTGCCGCGGATCTTCTGCACAAATACGTGCCTCAATCGCCCAACCATTTGCTGAAATAGTCTCGGAAGTTATCCCCAATTCTTCTAAACTTTTTCCTTCTGCGACTTTGATTTGCATTTCAACCAAATCCAAACCTGTGATCATTTCAGTGACAGCATGCTCGACCTGCAGCCTGGTATTCATTTCCATGAAGTAAAAATTGCGATGAGCATCCACTAAAAACTCGATGGTCCCTGCCCCCACATAATCAACAGTACGAGCCGCAAGCCTTGCCACTTCTCCCATTTTTTGACGCATTGCTTCATCAACAAAAACACTGGGAGATTCTTCAATCAATTTTTGATGCCGACGCTGTACTGAGCACTCTCTCTCAGCGAAGGAAACCACATGGCCATAACTATCGGCAAAAATTTGCACCTCGATATGCCGTGGTTTATCTAAAAATTTCTCAATATAAATGGCACTATCAGAAAAAGAGTTTTGCGCCTCACTTCGTGCTGCTAAAAAAGCCGAAGAAAAATCTTTTGCACAATCGACTTTGCGCATGCCTTTACCACCACCACCAGCAGCTGCTTTTAACATCACCGGAAAACCGATTTCATTAGCGTATTGAAGAGCAGAAGCCTCGTCCCGCACCGCTTCTTGCAAACCTGGCACCACCGGCACACCTGCTTGTTTCATCACCTGCCGCGCGCGCGTTTTAGAACCCATGGCGCTCATGGAAAAAGGCTTTGGACCTATAAATATTAAACCAGCATCTAGAACTGCTTGTGCGAATTCGGCATTCTCCGATAAAAATCCATAGCCCGGGTGAATGGCATCAGCACCGGAACGTTTGGCAACGTCGATAATCTTATCGATATTCAGATAGCTGTCTTTGGCTAAAGCGGGGCCAATATGATATGCTTCCGTCGCGTAACGCACATGCAATGCTTTTCGATCAGGGTCTGAATAAACTGCTACACTGGGGATTCCTAAATCTCGACAGGTTCTCATGATACGAGTCGCGATTTCACCCCGATTAGCCACTAAAATTTTTTTGATAGGTTTAGGAGTCATCATCGCCCTTTTTTAAAGAGGAATATTACCATGTTTTTTGCGAGGCAAAGTGTCCCGCTTATTTTGCAGCATAAGTAAGGCTTGGCAAAAACGTGGCCGCATTTCTTCTGGCAAAATCACCTCGTCGATGTAACCCAATTCCGCGGCTTTGTAGGGATTTTGAAATTGATCGGCATAGTCTGCAACCAATTCTTGAAATCGCTGTTTTTTATCGGTGGCTTTGTTAATTTCTTCGCGCATAATAATACTAACAGCGCCCTCTGCACCCATGACGGCAATCTCGGCCGTTGGTAAGGCAAAATTAAAATCGGCACGCAAATGCTTTGGCCCCATCACACAATAAGCTCCGCCATAGGCTTTACGCAAGATCACAGTGATTTTAGGAACAGTCGCTTCGGCATAAGCATACAAAAGCTTAGCACCATGACGGATCACGCCGCCGTATTCTTGTTCTGTTCCCGGCAAAAATCCCGGTACATCGACAAAAGTTAAAATCGGAATGTTAAAACAATCACAAAACCTTACAAAGCGTGCCGCCTTATCAGACGCATTAATATCAAGCGCACCGGCTAAAACTTGTGGTTGATTAGCAACGATACCGACACTTTTTCCCATCATGCGCGCAAAGCCAATCACAATATTTTGCGCAAAATACTGTTGCACTTCAAAAATGTGTTTATCGTCGACAACAGCACGCAATACATCTCTGACATCGTAAGGACGATTAGGTTTGTCAGGAATCATGGTCTTCAATTTTTCGTCACGTCTTTCTGGGCTGTCGTGGCAAGCAATTGTTGGCGAATTTTCCGCGTTATTAGAGGGCAAATAAGACAAAAGCGTACGTACCGCACCAATGGCCTGCATATCGTCGTCGTAAGCAAAATGCGCCACACCACTTTTGGTATTATGTGTACCGGCACCTCCCAACTCTTCCATGGTGACTTCTTCGTGGGTCACCGTCTTTATCACATCTGGTCCCGTTAAAAACATGTAGCTGGTATCGCGTACCATTAAAATAAAATCGGTGAGCGCGGGCGAATAAACCGCACCGCCGGCAGAAGGACCCATAATGACCGATATTTGCGGGATAAGCCCAGAAGCTAAAGTGTTCTTACAAAAAATATCCGAGTAACCCGCAAGCGAGGCCACGCCCTCTTGAATACGCGCCCCACCAGAATCGCTAAGACCTACCACGGGTGCGCCAGTTTTCATGGCTAAATCATAAATTTTACAAATTTTTTGTGCCACTGTTTCGGAAAGTGAACCGCCAAAAACGGTAAAATCTTGCGCATAAAGAAATATCTGACGACCCTCAACTTGACCAAATCCAGTCACGATACCATCGCCTAAATTTTGCTTCTCTTGCATGCCAAAGTTCAAGCAACGATGACTACGAAAGCGGTCCATTTCTACAAAAGTTCCCGGATCTAGCAAAAGCTCGATGCGCTCTCTGGCAGTTAATTTTCCAGCTTTATGCTGTTTCTCAATTCGATCAGTTCCCCCGCCCAGCAAGGATTGAGCATTTTTTTTGACGAGCTCTTCACGTAATAATTCATTGCGCATTTTAGGCTCTAACATGATCGCCACCTATTATTTAATCAACTCTTCAATCAGCTAACCTAAAACAATTACGAATTCAAATCCATTCTTCTTGAAAGTAAGGGCGGCCGGCTTGCTGTATTTGCATTTTTATGTTGAAATCTTCGTATGAGTGACACCCAATTTGACATTGTTTCCTTACAAAAATCGCTGCTTTCTTTACGTCCTAAAGCGAGACTCGATGTCCTGCTGAATCACCCTAATACGCTTGCTCTGGTACGCCAGCTACCCGCGCAAGATTTATTTATTACTTTAAAAGAAGTCGGCCTAAGCGACAGCCTCGAGATTTTAGAACTTGTCTCTCCTGAACAATTTCAGAGCTTTTTAGATTTAGATGCCTGGCATCACGGTCGACTTGATCCAATTGCTATGGGCACATGGCTGGAAGCAATGGCCTCGGCTAATCCCAAGCGCGCTGTTCAAGCTTTCCGCGAACTCGACGTTGAATTAATTAGCCTTTTATTGAAAATGTATGCGCAGGTTTTTGACGTAAACGCAGAAGAAGAACCTCAAGAAATGGGTTTAGCGCACAGCACCACCCCCGATGGGCGTTACATTGTTGTTTTGAATGCAGAAAAATCTGAAGAAAATATTGTCTATTTTTTGAAAGAAGCCTTGGAGCAACTATATCAACGGGATTTTAGTTTTGCGCAGCGCTTAATTGAAAATGTCCGATGGGAAACAATTTCGATTTTAGAAGAAGAAGCACTCCAGTGGCGAGATGGACGCATGCAAGACATGGGATTTGCGCCCTTTAGTGAAGAAAGAGACATCTTGGCTTACGTCGATCATGCAGCCAAAAGCCATAGCCATGCACCAAATATTCACGCCAGCGACAAACCAAATACCTCCGTGTTGCTACATGAAATCAAAACCAATCGTTTTTTCTATCAAGCCTTGAGCAATGCCTCCACAGAATTAAAACAACGCGTTTTAAACGAATTGGTAACGACCGCCAATCGTGTTCACGTTGCTATGGGCATTGATCTTGGCGATACAACAGCTTTGTTTGATACCGTCACCCACACGCTCAACACCATTGAAACTGCCATGGCTTATTTGTCCAAGGGCGATAGCGTGCAACTCCAATATGTCCTGGCACAAAACACCATGCTGCGTCTGTTTCAAATTGGTCACTCGCTGGCCTTAAAAATCGGCCGTGATTTTCGTAAAGTGATTTTGGATCCCAATGCAGGTTTGTCGGGAAGTGGACTGCTTCGTTTAGATTCTCCCTTAGCAGAAGTTGCTGCCGGTATTCTTTTAAGCGAGCCCATGTATTATGCAGGTTTAAGTGACCCTAAAAAAATCGACTATCGACGTTTTGAAAATCTAAACGACGTAGGCAGCACTGCTGCAGCAATTGCCGAGTCAATATTTAGATCTTATTTAATAGGCCCAAAAGGAATCGGCGTTACCGAAGAAAAAATTCGCGCAATGGACTCGGACGATAAAGCGAAAATGCCAACCCATAGTGTGTTACTTGCTACCTGGTTATGCCATCAACTGCTTGGCAGCGAGCCAAGTCTTTTACCTTTAGAGCAACTTCAAATCGAGCAATTATGGGATAAACTTCATGCGTCGTTGGAGCCTTCAAACTTTTCTAAAAAAGACATGGATACTTGTAACTTGGCTGTGGATAAAATTGCTGCAGATTTAGTCCCATCACCTTCCATGAAAACCATGGAAGAAGCTCAATTACGCACAAGCAAGTACGTGCAACTGGTGATGAGCGCAGTCAGCAGCGAGCTTGCTCTCATTGCCAATAAACCGATTGATTTACGTTATATTGCCAGCGTTAGGGTCAAACAAAACGCTTAGGGGATTTAGTCCCCCTTAGAAAAAGGGGGACTAAATCCCAAGGCAAAACGGATACACGCTTAACGATCTTTTTTAAAAACGTCGACCAGCGCTTTCAGTATAGTATTGTCAGCTATTTTTAGTTTTGCTAATTCGCCCTTATCAAGCACCATGGCGCCGCAATAACCACATTCATCTACGTCTACAAAACTAATGCGGATGGATTTTAAATCATAGCCACATTTGGGGCATTTCATGAAATGCAATTTCTTCTGCAACTCCCGTTGCTCTTGCTTTTGTTTTTCATGGAATTGGTGTTTTTTTTCTTGCTCTTCAAGCGCAAAAAACTCTTCTTCAGAATTACTTGGTTTGGTTGACATAAAACGCCCCGGGGTAATAGACTGATGTTCTTTCAGCTCGTATCTAGTTTATGCTTATGCTGTGGAAGTTGCAAGCTAAGTATTTTTTTCCAAAGGATTTTACCTTATGCATTTGCAGGTCAAAAAAGCGATATTGCCCGTCGCTGGTCTTGGAACCAGATTCTTGCCTATCACCAAAGCAATCCCTAAAGAAATGCTGGCAATTATTGATCGTCCCATGATTCAGCTTATTGTTGAAGAAGCATTGGCTTCGGGGATTTCGCAAATTATTTTGATCAATGGGCATCACAAAGGAAACATTGAAGATTTTTTTGACACCAACTACGAACTAAATAATGTTCTCGCAAAAAAAGGCGATGTTGCCAACTTAAAGGCTGTCGAAAAAATTTCAAACAATGGCTTTATTTGTTCATTACGTCAAAAAGAAGCCTTAGGACTTGGCCATGCTATTTTATGTGCCAGACCTTTAATCGGCAATGAACCTTTTGCGGTTTTATTGGGTGATGATCTTATTTTTACTGATGCCCAGACTCCGCCTGCCCTTGCCCAACTCATCGAGAATTATTATAAAACCGGGATCGCACAAGTAGCTTTAATCTCAGTGGCGCGAGCAGAAATCTATAAATACGGGGCTGCAGAAGGCAATGTCGATCCTAAAAACGCACACAATTTTGTCATCAACAATTTAGTTGAAAAGCCACCCCAAGGAACAGAAAAAACTGATCAAGCAGTCGTCGGTCGTTATGTTTTAACGCCTGCCATCTGGAATATTTTAGAAAAATTACCTCCCAGTAACGATGGTGAGATACAACTGACAGATGCACTTTTTAAATTAATGAAAGTCGAAGGCCTCATGGGTTATCGCTTTTTAGGAGCGCGCGTAGACGCAGGAGATAGAATTGGTTATTTGCGCGCCAACTTGATGCACGCATTGTTACGTCCAGAACTAAGGCAAGACACCATTTCGCTTATGAAAGAGTTGCTTCAAGCAAACTAGCATCGCCAAGCTCACGCAATGCCTTTTCAGAAAAGCGATAATATTTCCCTTGTCGCTCCAGAAAGCTCAAGTAATCATCTTCATGCATGCTTGATAGATCTTTCTTTTCAACGACACCAAGTCTTTCAAGCGATTGCAAGGCACTATCCGATAATTCTTTAACAATGTCTTTCCGCGCAAACTCTTTTGCGTATTCATGCTTGCACCCCGATGGCAAAAACACTAAATTTTTTATCAATTCTCGCTGCTCGGTTGTGGAGTAGTAATTTCTGGCATCAAAGACACACAATTTTTTAAATAAAGCGCTTTTATCTTCCGTCTGGCCTATTTTAGTAAACAACGCGTCTTTTGCTGCTTTTTTTATCGTGAACCATAGTTCATAGCACTCCTTTAAATCACTGTCTTTGGAGTGTAGCAACGAACAGTATTTGGATAATTCTGTTTTCCATTTTTCAAAAGAAGAACATTGCTGCAGCAATTGTCCAACTTCATCCATGGCATCCTGAATAACGCGTAAATCTTCAACCTCTTTCCTCATTATTTCAAGTTCTCCACTATAAGCAACTTGCAGCAGTCCCGCTTCGTTTAATCCAGTCAATATGACCTCGCTCAAATTTTTCAAAATCCATTTCTCCGACGGCATTTTTAAAAACTGAATTTTTTGTAAGTGATCGGCTTTAAATTCATCGACAAAATTAGTGAATCTTTTAATATCTTTTTCTGCCAGTGCAGATAAAAGCCCACAAACCTTAATACCTTTTTTCACTGGTGCTGCAGAAAAACGGACTAGATCACGAAGCAAATTCTTTGGGGTGCCATCAAACTGATCTTCAGCGGCATTCACTTTCTCTTTACCAAGAGTGAGCTTGACTTCTATCGGCGTCGCTGGCGCAGCAACAACCCTACCCGGTACTCCCGCTACTATTTTTGGCATCACGACACCTCTTCTTATTTATAAAAGGTATCGAAGAAAAAATTTTAATGTTGCCAGCATTTACCAACATGAATATCTGCTTTGGGCTTCACGTTGGGAATCAAAGCAACTTGCGCATCTTCCATTTCTTTTTGTACAAGTATTGCAACTGCCTGGGCATCTTGATCCTGGCATTCGACCACTAACTCATCGTGGATCATATTGACCAAGAATGCTTCTTTAAATTCTTCGGTCAGTCGACGGTGAATTCGTACCAATGCCAGTTTGGCAATCTCGGCACCGGTTCCTTGAATGGGCATATTTTTGGCAAGCCTTGAGATCTCCCCGAAGGCTTCTTTGTTTTCTAAAGTGGCTTTATCAAAAACCAAGCGTCTACCTAAAACTGTTTCGGCATATCCATTTTTGATGGTTTTTTCGACACACCCGTCGAGGTAACCTTTAACTTTAGGGTACGTATTAAAATACTGCCGGAAAAGTTCTTCTGCTTGCATTTCACTTATCTGTAAACTACGCGCCAGCGACTTGGATCCCATGCCATACATGAGACCAAAATTAATTGCTTTGGCGCGCTGCCTTAAGTGCGTATTATTTTGCTTATCGACAGGAACACCAAACATGTTGGTGGCAACTTCGCTATGCAAATCCACATCTTTGGCAAAGGCATCTAAAAAAACCGGATCTTGCGATAAAGACGCTAAAATTTTAAGCTCACAAGCAGCATAATCCGCCGTGATTAAAGATTTATTTTCCGGAGCAGAAAGGCAGCGATGAAAAACTTTTCCCGAGGGTAAATTTTGCAAATTAGGACTATGACAAGCAACCCTACCCGTCGTTGCTCCGATGGGTTCAAAGGTGGCGTGAATGCGCGATGACACTGCATCGATATGACACAAAAAATTATCACCATAGGTTTGCACTAACTTGGCAACTTCGCGATACTGCAAAATGGCATTTGCCGCCGGATGTTCAAGTCGTAACAACGTGGATTGATGTGTGTCGTACAAGGCATGACCCACCACTTTTTCCAGCGCATCTCTGACTTCTTTGCCGCTGTCAAGATTGACCGTACAGTTTCCAAACAGATCCACATACTGTCCAGATACTAAATTTTCTAGAGCCAGTTCTCTAGCCTTCGACATTTTTTGTTTAGCGTCTTGGATCAAATTCTGCCAAGCCATGCCATCCACATAAAGACCACGATATTCCATGCTGGCAAAAGAGCGCAGCACACGATTTTCTAACCGGGATAATTGGCGATATTGTTTATCAACAATAGCCTGCAATCCCTCTAAAGACTCGAGCGCTTTTTGCACCAACTGCACCGCTTCTGCAGTTGTTTGCGCGATGGGTAAATATTTTACGGGCTCTTTGGGACTCACAATCAGCTGCAGGGTTTTGAGGCAAAGCGGCTGCATGACGTCGATCCCATGAGATAGCAATAAGCGTAAAATAGGTTTGGCGTTATCAAACAAAACCACCCGATCCGGATCCTGCAAAAAACTTGCTTTACGTGCCACATTACCGTTTAATTCAACGAGTTGATGCTGCTGACCATTGGACAATAAAATTGCCTGCTCTCCAATAGGAATAGCCACAATCATGCGCCCCTGCGCGCTTAAGCTTAAAGTTTCATCTATAATCATGATGTGCTTGACATAGCACATCTGCCTTGTGTTATCTTAAAGAAAATAAAAGGGGATACTTATGCTTAAGAGAATATTGGCTTTATCTTTGTTGATGGCAGCTTTCGCAATCTCAATTAGTTCGTGCGGTGGTGGCGCAGCCTCTTCGCGTCTCGTCGGGGCACGAATTTGCTGCCAGAAGAGTGTCAGTAGTATTAGCACAGCTGTGCAACTATGCGTGGTGCAGGAAGGCCAACTGGGATGCCCCACAGAATGGAAAAAGCATGACTGTACTGACGAAACCATTCTGGATAATAAATGCCCTTCGGATACGAATTGATCTGGTCTAATGAAAGTGGACACCTGGGTTGAGAGGGGAAAATTAAAAGATACACTCTCATAAAAGATGATATATGAGGAAGCTAAAAAAACACACAGAAGAATTTAAAAATGAAGCGGTTAAGCTCGTGACAGAACAGGGATATACACAGGCAGCAGCTGCAGAAAGTCTAGGAATCAACAATCAGAGTCTCAGTCGATGGGTAGCAGATTTTAGAAATGGCAAGGACAGAAAGCATACAAAAACAACACCAGAACAGGAAGAAATAAAGAGACTCAATAAAGAAAATCAACGTCTGAAACTGGAGCGTGAAATCCTAAAAAAGGCAGCGGCCTTCTTTGCCAACGAAAACCGGTAAGGCACCAGTTTATTTTTGAGCATAGGAAGGTGTTTCCAGTGAAGATATGTTGTGATGTTCTCCTCGTTAGCCGATGTCATTTTGCATAATCATGACTCAGGTCTCGGCCTAAAAAAAGCTGTTACCCCAGATTTCAATTTTTGCTGATCTTTTTTTTCTCCATCAGTTTTTCGTCTCTTTTTGAGCGTTATTTTTTTTGCCCTGCTGTCTTCCTGGTCACTGTTGTTTTCGATAGCTTTCTCCGTCAATAACAACCTGGTAGGCATTGTGAGCGATGCGATCCAAAGCACTTTGTGCGAGGATGGGATCGTCAAAAAGAGGAATCCATTCTTCAACGGCGCGATTTTACCCAAGCATATGCTTGCGTAAGCGCTGACTGATTTTTTTGATGTATCTGGTTCTGCTCCATTTTTAGATAATAACAGCAGCTGTGGGAGATGCAATTTTTTGGACAAAAAATTATTTGTACGAGTTTAGACATGGGTCTAAATTTGTCATGCCAGCGAAGGCTGGCATCCAGTTCCAGCGTCGATAATCTGGATACCAGCCTTCGCTGGTATGACAAGGCGGCGTGAATGTTGACGACAAAATAAATCCCAATTACGTATTGCCATCAGATTAGCTTTTAATTTATTATGTTTATGTATTTGGTTGCTGGGCACGGTGCCCATCAAAGCAAATGCCGCGCCCTTCTCTCAAAAATTAAGGCGCGGCAAGGTCTGTGTTTATGCAGAACTGGGGCGAAAATTAACACTCCGGTTCTGCTTGTAAAGCTTTTTTTAAAAAGCTTAGGAGTGTTTATGACAAATAAAGTGTG
>CANFCB010000029.1 GCA_947445025.1 Myxococcales bacterium | reverse complement strand
TGCTCACATCCAGAAGAATTGATTAGCATAAGCCGTTGTTTGCTTTTTAAGATTCATATAAATTTACAAGTGCGAGCGATTGAAAATCATCATTTTCTTCGCCATTTTCTTCAATTTTTTGCAAGCCCTTAATCTCAATTTGGCGAATTCTTTCGCGGGTAAGATTCATGATCTGAGCAACTTCTTCGAGTGTGCTTCCGCCTCTTTCCGCAACATCCAGGGCGCACGATTCGCCCAGCTCCCAGACTTCTTTGTCGGGAAAATTAAATTTGACTGAACCTGTCTGTGGATTCACATCAAGATACAAGTGATGACGACAAGATACGTAAAGGCATGGTCGTGGCATTTTATGGCAATCTTCTCTTGAAACAGGATGCCAAGAGTCAACAACGCGAAGGAGTTCTTCTTGCCCTTTCATGCGCTGGTGTTCTTGGGTGAGCTGTTTTTGTGTGAGTGTTCGTGAACGAGCGTTGCTACTTTTATCATAAGCAGAATCATCGTTACTAAGGATTTCAAGACGATTGTTTTTTTTCAAACTTTCCCCCAAATTAAAAATCCTATTTACATTCAACATGAATGATTTTTAAGCAAGTATTAAAAATTGCAAATCTGGATCTATCTAAATGATACCAAAGACTCTCTGAACAGGTCAACTTAACTGGGCAAAGATTATGTCTGCTCTTTTTTTTTCCATGCATGGTAACAATTAAAGAGATGTGTTAGCTATGTGCTTTAGCTGCATGGTTTAAAACAGGGAAACATTCATGGGTATTGTCGAAAAAGATGACGGCGCAAGCTTACTTTCAGCAGGGAGTTTATCCCAAAACGTTGCCAACTTAGCCTTTGTTTTAAAAGAAAGAGTCGAGTTTATACAAGATTCTAAAATTGCCTACCTACCAAAAACCACTAAAAAAATAGTGGAGCTAGACATTTCCAAATTAGGCGCCGAGCGAGAATTCAAAATCTTGCAACACGACACCATTGGAGACTGCCTACGTTGCAAGTTATGTTCCGGCAGAACGCAAGTGGTTTTCGGAATTGGCAATCCTAATGCTGATTTGGTTTTTGTCGGTGAAGCACCAGGTGCAGATGAAGACCGCTTAGGAGAACCATTTATTGGCCGTGCAGGGAAATTGCTAACCAAAATGATTGAAGCCATGGGATTTTCCAGAGAGCAAGTTTACATTTGCAATGTAGTGAAATGTCGGCCGCCTGAAAATCGCAATCCTGAACCCGATGAAGTGCAGGCCTGTGAACCATTTTTGAAAGCACAGCTTGGCATTATTAAACCCAAAGTGATCGTTGCTCTGGGCCGCTTTGCTTGCCAATGCCTCCTGCGCACGGAAGAAACCATGAGCGATATCAGAGGAAAATGGCAGGAATATGAAGGTGTCGCCATAATGCCGACTTTTCATCCTGCGTATTTGCTCAGAAGCCCCTCTAAGAAAAAAGAAGTCTGGGAAGATTTGCAAAAAGTCATGGAGTTTCTAAAGAAAGATTGATTAGCGTCGGATAGGTAAAAAGCGCAAAACCAGGAAACCGACGATTCCCGAGAGCGATGATCCTAGCAAAACGCCTGTTTTAGCAAAGGCTAAATTGGGTGAGCTTATCTCTGTAAAAGCTAGGGAGCTCATAAAGAAGCTCATGGTAAAGCCGATTCCACAGAACAGAGCGATGCCGTAAACGCCGAGCCAATTGCTGTCCCGTGGCATTGGCGCTAAACCTAATTTGACCACCAAAAATGTAGAAAGAAAAACGCCGATTTGTTTGCCTAAAAACAGGCCAAGGGTAACGCCGAGTACGACGGGATTGATGAGTTCGTGAATTCCAATCCCAGTTAAAGAAATACCGGCATTAATAAAAGCAAAAATGGGCAGAATCAGGAAAGCCACCCAATTTAAAAGATAAGCTTCGAGTCGTCGCAATAAAGAAGTAGAAGCACCAGGCAGAACGGTAGCGGGAATGGTGAAAGCGAGAATCACTCCGGCCAAGGTGGCGTGAACGCCTGACTCTAAAATCAAAAACCACAAAGCAGAGCCTAAGATGAGATAGGGGGCTAAGGAATTAATCTTTAAGCGCGGCACCAGAACTAGAATTACAATACAAACGGCGGCGAGCAAAAGAGGAACCAAGGCCAGGTTGCTGGTATAAAAAAGTGCAATCACTATGACCGCGCCCAGGTCGTCGAAGATAGCAATGGCAGTGAGAAAAACTTTTAAGGAAAGTGGGACGCGCGAACCAAGCAAAGAGAGCACGCCCAGTGAAAAGGCGATGTCTGTGGCAACGGGAATTCCGAAACCAGAAATAGTGCTGGGGTTGTTGCCATTAAAAATCCAGTAAATAAGCGCTGGAAAAAATATACCACCAAGAGCGGCCACGGCGGGTAAAATCACCTTTGGAGTGGTATTTAATTCTCCATCTTTCATCTCACGTTTAATTTCTAATCCAACCATGAGAAAAAAGAGTGTCATGAGGTAGTCGTTGACCCAATGCACCAGTGGTTCGGTCAGCGCCTGATACTGTGCGCTAAAATTTGAGTTGGCGAGGATAAAAGCAATCATGGCGGTAAGGCATAAAGTCAGACCGCCAGCGGATTCAGATTTAATAAAGCGTTGCAAGATGCGAATGGGCACTTAAGGATTCCGCTGTTTGGCTTTGGGTTCAAAGATGCCGGTTAATTCAAAGGGGAGTTTCTTTTCCATTAAGACGGGTCCTAGTTTTCTGCCGTCTTCGTAATCAAAAGGCATAGCCAAAGCGCATGATGCAATCCTAGCCTTTTTTAAGGCGGAAAACATGCGATGCAAACTTGACTGATACGAGGTGATAAGCATTTTTTTTTCGCCCCAACCAAATAAAAAAACACAGGGCGCTTTGATGCGTCCATAGGTAGAAATCAAAACCGATTCATCATCTTGACCCGTGATGGTTCCTTGTCGAATAAGCTCCGAGATAGAACCACATAAACGCCAATCGAGCAAACCCAGTATACCCAAAGGCGGCTTTAGATCGGTGCTAATCCCAACAGCCAATGCTTCGACTTCAAGCTTGTCTAAAGTCTCCAGTGTGCTTTTTAAGAAAAATGTCGCCTCATCTTTTGCGTTGGGCATGGCCAAGAACTCCTGTTTTTTTTAAGAGATCGCTTGCATAGAACTTAGCATGATTTATTTCAAAATATATGCAGGGGGAGCGAGATAAAAATCTAATCTACGTAAACTGTCTCTATAAATAGTCATCGTGAAAGCCCATTTTACATAAAGTTTGAGAAATATTTCTTAAAGCTGCATTTCTAAATGAAAAAATCTGAGGGTTTCATGAAAAAATTACTATTTAGCTTGATTTTATTACTGGGTTCAGCCTCCGCGGTAAACGCTGGAGAGTTCGGAGAAGCGCACAACCGTTATCTAGACTGTTTACGAAAAACATTGCCACGTGGGCCCGTTGCTGCTCGAGATATCATGAGCGCGCTGCTCAACAATTGCCGATACACGCCACCGTCGGCAAATGCCAGCAATTTTGTGGAGACATACGGTCGCTTGCTGGAGTCGACAATGAGGAGTCTCCAGGCAGGCGGGTTGACCGCAGTGCTCAATTCGTACAGTGATCGATTTACCGCTATGCATATGGGCTATTTAAACCAGATCGAAAGCATTGTTAAAGCGCAAAATCCCAGAGAGGCTATTACGACGCTGAATCGTTTACATGCTGAGGCCACACGACAATTTCGCAGCAATCCTAATTCTCCAAATCGAGGCACAGTTAATTCAGATGTAGCCGTTTTAGCGGCAATTGAAATCGCTGCTAGCTCCATTCAGTACTGGGAGCGAAATGCTCCAGCAAACGAGATGAGAATGATGGTAAAATGGTGGCAAGTTGTACTTGCCGATGTGGCTGGCGGCATTGTCGGTGGCGTATTTGGTGCAGGTGTGGGTGCTGTTGGTTTGGGCGGTGCCTGTTCAGCAGCAGTTGGTTTACTTTAGTTTTGTAAGCGTTCACGCCGCTTGGTTTTAGTCTTTTCTAAGTGGGTAAAAAAGGCTATATGTGCTGTCTTATGACCAAACAGCAATCAGACAGCAAAACCAAAGGCCGTTATGAGCGTCACGATCCCTATTATCGTGCCGCTAAAAAACAGGGGTTCATGGCCCGCTCCATTTTTAAACTTGAAGAAATCGATAAAGATTTTTCCCTGATTAAATCTGACTCCTGGGTGCTGGACTTGGGCTGTTCGCCAGGGTCGTGGTTACAATATGTGGATACGCGCATTGCGCCGTCTAAACACGGTGGTGCCGTCGGTGTGGATGTGTTGCCACTGAAAGTCAGTTTTGCTCCTTATATTCATTTTATCCATGCCAATATTTTTGACGTCGAAATCAGCTCTTTAACACCCAGGGCGGCTCTGAATATGCCAGGCACACCGTTATTTTTTGATGTGGTTTTAAGTGACATGGCTCCGAACACTTCGGGGATTAAAAGCGTGGATCAAGATCGCAGCATGGCTTTGTGTGAACACGCTTTAGCCATTGCCGAACAAATTTTGAGACCCGGAGGGAATTTTTGTGTCAAAGTACTTGAAGGCGGAGGCATGCAGGCCTTTGTGAAAGAGTGTCGACGGGTATTTTTCGATGTAAAAATCCGCAGGCCTAAGGGAACGCGCGCGGCCAGCATGGAAACCTATGTGGTTGGGCTAAAGAAAAAGTAATTTTTTATGCGTTCTCAATTACTATTTTTGCTCGCTGTTTTCATTATTTTGAGTTGCCAAAAAGATCCTGGCAAGCTTATGGCAGCAAAACCAATTACTATTTTTGCGGCGGCCAGCACCGGTCCTGCGCTTCAAGAAATTAGAACTTATTTGCAAATGCATGAGCAGCTTGACTTGAGAATTCATGTGGCAGCCTCTTCACTTTTAGCGCAGCAAATTCGTGCCGGTGCGCCTTGTGATTTAGTGTTGTTGGCAGAGACCAGTTGGATGATAGAATTGGCAGCGCAAAAAAAAATTGTGCCGGCATCGCAAATGAATTTATTGTCCAATCGTTTAGTGATTATTTCGCCGCTGCATCAAAAAATAGATTTGGATTATAGTAACTTCTCTACACTTGCGCAAAAAGTAAAGGGACGTTTTGTTATCGGAGACCCTAAACATGTTCCGGTGGGAAAATATGCCAAGTCTGCTTTGTTGTCCATGCAAGCATGGCAACCGCTGATGTCGCGATTTTTATATGCGCCAGATGCCCGGGCCGCCTTGCTTTGGGTGGAGCTGGGCGAAGCTGGCGCCGGTATGATTTATTGGAGTGATGCTATCTCCTCCAAAAAAGTGCGCATCGTGACTTTGATTCCTGAAAGTTTGCATCCGCCGATTCGTTATCCGCTCGCAATCTGTAAAAGTGGCGATGGTCCTAAAGCCAAACGGGTTAAAGATTTTCTCATGGGCAGAGAGGCACAAATCATTTTTATCCGACATGGGTTCATGCCCTCACAATCTGCTGCAATCGAGCGTGCTCGATGATTTTAAGCAACGCGGAATGGATTGCCATTTTTTTATCGCTGAAAGTCGCCGTGCTCGTAGTGATATTCATGATGCCGCTGGCTATTTTTATCGGATACAAATTGGCTCGCACCAAGCGTTTGTATTGGCGTCTTTTGGTGGAAACCCTGGTGTCTTTACCCTTGGTGCTTCCGCCGGTAGCGACGGGTTATTTACTGTTGATTTTATTTCGCTCCGAAGGCCCGGCGGGTTTATTTCTGGCCCGGTTTTTAGGAGTCACGATTCCTTTTCATTTTTTTGGAGCAGTTATTGCTGCGGCCGTGGTCTCGCTTCCTTTAGCTGTGCGCAGTGTGCGGGTATCGATGGAGATCATTGAACCGCATTTGGAAGAAGCCGCGAAGACACTAGGAGCCTCAAAAAAGCAGACTTTTTTCAGGATTACCTTACCTCTGGCTTGGCCCGGCATTTTGAGTGCAGCACTATTGACGTTTATTCGTAGCCTCGGGGAATTTGGGGCAACTTTGGTTTTAGCTGGTAATATCGAAGGTGAAACCCGGACCATGTCCGTGGCTTTGTGGACTTACTTGCAAGAACCTGGTGGCGAAACCTCGGCATTTCGTCTATTGCTAGCATCGATTTTATTTGGATGTATTTGTCTTTTTTTAAGTGAATTGTTGGTTAGAAAATTGCGGCATGTTCGCACGGATTGAAGGATTGTTATGAAGAAAGCGGTTGTGCTGGTCTCGGGAGGTTTAGATTCAGCAGTGGTATTGGCCATGGCCAAGGCTGATGGTTTTCAAGTTTATGCGTTGTCATTTGCTTATGGGCAACGTCATCATGTGGAACTAGACGCCGCCAAGAAAGTGGTGGCCAAGCACGGTGCAAGCGAGCATAAAATAGTGAATCTCGATATGCGCGCCATCGGTGGATCATGCTTGACTGACGACATTAAAGTTCCCAAAGATCGGGTTTCCATGGACAGAGACCAAACAGATCAAGCCCATGCAGTGCCGGTGACTTATGTGCCTGCGCGCAACACCATCTTTCTTTCATTTGCTTTGGCTTACGCCGAAGTGATTGGGTCTTTTGACATTTTTTATGGCGCCAATGCTGTCGATTTTTCTGATTATCCGGATTGCCGCCCTGATTATATTCAAGCCTTTCAGAACCTAGCAGCTTTGGCCACCAAAGCCGTTCCCGGTAAATCCTTTCACATTCATGCGCCGCTTATTTATTTGACAAAAGCAGAAATTATCCAGGCCGGAAACAGGCTTGGTGTGGACTTTAGCCTCACTCATAGTTGTTATGATCCGGTAGGAGATTTGGCTTGTGGGCATTGCGATTCTTGCTTGTTTCGTCGCCGCGGTTTCTTGGAAGCAAATATAGAGGACCCAACCCATTATTTTTAAAGTTTCATGATATTTTGTTAAGAAGGTATTTTCCTAGAAAAGGAGGGTGGGCTTTGCAAATCTATGCGCATCGGGGGGCTAATTTAGCATTACCCGAAAATACAATGGCAGCTTTTCGGCAAGGACTTTTAGACGGAGCAACCGCTTTAGAGATGGATGTTCGTGTGACCAGTGATGGCTTTGTCGTGGTTTTTCACGATGACGATGGCTGGCGCATGGCACGGGAAAAAAATTTAGTTTCCCATACCACATGGGCTGAAATGCGTCGCTGGGATGTCAAAAAAGGCGCTCATTTTAATCCGATGCAAATGCATTTTGTGAAACAAACGTTTCGGATTCCTTTGCTTTCAGAGGTTTTAGAGGCTTTTCCACAAACGATGCTGAATGTCGATATCAAACCCAGCAATTTGAGGGCTGTGTGGTTAACGGTGGAGCTGATTCGAAAGCAGCAAGCGACAGAACGGGTATGCTTAACCAGTTTTTCCTGGCGCGTGCATCACATGTTGCATGATTTGCGTTACGAAGGCCCAGTAGGTCTTAGTCAAGCGGAAGTGGCGTGCGTTTATTTTATACCTGAAGGTTTTTTGCAAAATATGCGACTGCGAGGACGGGCCATACAAATTCCGATGGCCTGGGGGTTTATTAGACTCGATCAGCCCAAGTTTATTGCCAAATGTCATCGCTTAGGGCTGACCGTTGATTACTGGACCATTAATACTTGCGAAGACGCTAGAAGGCTTATCAAGGCGGGCGCCGATGGCATTATGACTGACGACCCTGCAACTATTTTAATGGCGCTAGCTTAGGGGTTTTTAAGCTTTTTAAAATAGCGGTTAAGCTGACCTTGGGCTCATATTTGAGTTCTTTGGCAGCAAGAGATCCGTCGATCAAGCACGTGTATTTTAAATGATCCAGCTCACCAGGTGGAAACGACGAGAGTCGATAACGAAATGCTGAGCGCATAAAGGTTCTAAAAACAAATTCGGGGACACTATAGGAAGGCGTTTTTAATTGTTCAATCAAACGGGACAAAGGCGCTTGAGTGTTACCTACGATATTGAAAATACCACGCACATTTGGTTTTAAAGAAAGCTGAATGGCTCTGGCCACATCGCTGGAGTGGACTAATTGGATCATAGGGTCAAAGCCAAGCAGGGTGGGCATTTTGTCGAGGCGAAAATACCGACTAGGCGCATTATTTAATTCTGGGCCTACGATGTGCACAGGCCTTAAAATAACGGTTTCAATATTAGGTTGCTTCCAAAAAAATGATTGAATCATCATGTCGAGAGCAACCAGATCGCGTATTTCTGGACTGCGATCAGCGCCGTGCAGCGGGGCATCTTCCGAAAGAAATCCCGAAGAAGCAGCGCAGGGACCGTAAAGATTAGCGGTCGAGAGAAAAATAAATTTTTTGACTTCAATTTGCTCGGCAAGTTTAAGGAGCTGGGAGGTAATTTCTAAGTTAAAATAATACGCCGACGAAGCGCCCACGTGTTTTAAGCGATTACGAATCACTCCAACGTGAATAATGACATCCGGTTTACGTTTTTTAAGCAACGTAAATGCTGATTTTCGTCGTAAGTCGAGAGGATAAAGTTCTACTTCTTTGGGCTTGTGTGGAAAAGCACGTTTATCAGCGCCGATAATGTGATGTGTTTTGCTCAAAGTATTTGCGATAATTTGTCCAAGCGATCCGCTGATGCCAGTCAGCAATACTTTGTCGCGAACTGCCAGCGCACGGGTTTTACTAGTGTGGACCGCGCTATGTTTTGATTCTGGGTGAGTACTGTGGGGCGCTGCGTTCATGACCGTCTCTTTGTTGATTTAAGTTTGAGATCAACAATTAAGACTCGGCATGTATTCGCAGCATGGTTTGTTTGTTAGATTTTCTCTTACATACTTAACTAAAACGAGATCCCAGCAAAAAGGCGAAGAGCCGAGGCCGTAGAAGCTGTTTTAAACTTTTCATCCACCATTTTATCATCATGGTTAAGCCCAGCAAACGGGAATAAAAAACCATATTGCAGCATAACATGAAAGCCTTCTTCTGATTGATAAACCAGCGAACCGTCTATTTCTAGCCCAAGCAAATTACTTTTTCCCGAAGTTTCCGCTGCTAAACCCGCAAAAGAAGAAATAACATCGGCACGAATAGAAAAATTATCGGTTAAGAAATAACCAATATGGGGACGCAAATAATACGCATTACTAATCGTTCCCAGAATTTGATTAAACAAAAGCATATCAATACGATAATCTGGGTTAAAGCGAAATTCAGTATTAGGCTCGCCACCACTGCCACCTGAGGCCCAACCAGCATCCAAGCCAATCTCAAGACGATCTTTTAGAAATGCATATTTTGATCGCAAGGCAACGCCGCCTTGAATTATCCAAATTGGAACTTTGTGTTCACTATCTACCCATAGTCCCTGAGAATCAGCGATATGGCCCAAAACACCCACAGCCTCGGCTTCTAGATGCAATTTATGAAAACGAATATCGCCCCAGAAAGATAAAACACCTAAGTGAGCATTTCTCGCAACCATCTTTTTTTCATACTCATTCAAAGTGCCTAAGACATCGACCTGTTTGCTATGCATTGAATCTTGTAACTGAAACCGATAGGAACCAAGCACGCCGTAATTTAAAACGACTTTGCCTTCATTTAGCAAAACTTTGGCGTCGATTTCTTTGTCTTTTTTGGAAAACATCAAGAACGCAGAATAAACATTGTCGGCAGGATCTAAATCGTATCGCTGTCCAGGCTCCGAATTGAACAGCATTTTTCCTGCTTTATGCAGGAAATTATAACCGCGGCCTTTGCCTATAGCCCCGGTATAAGACATCGACACGCCAGGAATCAGATAATGTCCAAACACACGTGTGGCAAACATCACACCGTCAACATTATCCCCTTGATCATTGGTATCGAGATTGCCAGCATTATAAAAAAGTCCTAAACCAAACTGAATAGGCATGCGTCCAAAACGCAGTTCACCAGCTGGCGTCGTCACTTCTCCCCATAATCGCTTCACATTAATCGAACCATAGGGATTATTAATTCCAACCAAAGGCGTATTTTGCGTACTGGCAAGAATCGACCAAGGCATATTGGGATTAGGAAAATTGGTGATGCCTGTCATGTAAAGCGGAGTAGAGCCAAGCACTAAATTATCAAAAACGTCGACAGTACCTTTAATGCGAATATCTTCAGAGACATTCAAGGTTGGGTTAACCCTAAGCCGCATATTTGCCGAGAGTAGCCACGAAAGTCTTGGACCTGGTTCTGCTGCTTCATTAAAATAAGACAGCGGCGGTGGGCATCCTGATGTTCCAGATCCATCTGCAAGCACATAGGTTCCTAAATCGCAATGATTAAAGGCCTCGGTACGCATGCGAAAATAACCATCTAGCGCCAGAAAATTAAGTTTGGGCTGCACTTCTTGTTTCCATTCTTGCTCAGGAGCTTTCAACTCTTGCAAAATTTCTGACTTGATAGTGGCCTTTAATACCGCCATCTCATCCTCAGATAATTTGCCAAAGAGTGGCTTTTCTTTCAAAGAGCTGGCAAAAGGAGGCAGAGGCAAATCTTCACCTTTTTCTGCGAATAACGCCCCGCTGCTAAAAATAAAACAAACAAACAAGCAATTTCTTGACAACATATTTTAACCCGAGCCCTTCGATATTAATACGCGACCCGAAAAAGATAGCGCTACAATATTTTTCGTAAAGGGAGTGTGTGACAATTAAAAATTTCACAAAAGACGCAACAAACTTTTTTTTACATCGAAGATAGATTTGTGTGGTCAACAAATGGCCACTCAAATCAAAAGCACATCGCTCAAGAGAGCAGCGGAGTCACTAAAATGTTGCGCGATCCTCAACTTTTATTATCTTATCGACAGGGCAGCAAAACCGCCTATTTGGCTCTCTATAATAAATACGCCAATCCACTGCGTTGTTTTTTGCAAGGTGGCTTTAGTTTTTCCAGCCAAGGAAAACTCTGTCGCTTTCGCGGCGTCGGCTCAACCATGGACGGTGATGCCATAATCCAAGAAACGTTCACACGGGCTTTTGCCAAAACTACTAGAGAGAATTACGATGGTGTCAGACCTTTTCAAACTTATTTGTTTTCAATTGCCAAAAATTTAGTTTTGCGTGAATGCCATTATCGGGACAGGGTTGTCTCTGTAGATCAAATTGAAGAAACAGAAAACGGAAACTCCTTGTTTGGTTCTTCAGCATTTCTGGGAGAAAATCCTGAGAAAAACGCCGCTAACAAACAACTTGAAATCATCATGCAAGCATTCATCGATACTTTAAGTGTAGAAGAAAAATCCTTTTTCTCCTTCCGCTTTGCCAAAGGGCACACTCAAGAATCCACGGCTGATAAAATGGGAACAACCAGAGCGCGGATCAAATTATTGGAAAAAAATATTCGCAGACGCTTTTTAGAAAAACTACGAGAAAATGGCTATTTCACAAATTATGCGCCTAATCCAAGATGGAAACGGCAACAAGAAGCACTACGCCTCGCTAATGGGTAGGCAAGCGTTCACGCCGATTTGTCATGCCAGCACAGGCGAGGAGCTCCACCTGGAAATTTATATTTTAATCTGAGCAAAATTTGTTCTGTTTATTTTGGTGCTAATTACTCGCCTGTGTTAGCGGGAGATGGCGGAGCACTTGACGTCGCTAAAATCCCTCTACCCCCTTTTTCTAAGGGGGATTTAAGAGGTGCATCCTCGACAGGCTTTAGCTCTAATTCCCCCTTAGAAAAAGGGGGTAGGGGGATTTTCTCCTCGACACCGTCACTCTTAAAAACAAACTTCTTAAAATACTGGTCCGACAGCCCGACAAATTGAATCAGCTGATTGTCTTCAAGAGATTTTATAGCCCGCCTAAGCGTACTCACAGAAATACCCAACTGCAAACTCAACTCTTTTTGATGAATAACAAACTCGCCATTCACAGCTCGTGGCAACAGCGAAAGCTCTGCCCAAACATTCCAAAGATTAAGGCACGGTATTTTTTGACGCAACACCGTGCTGCGGCAATCAATAAAAACATCATAAATTAAAAGCTAAATTAATGGCAATACGTAAGTGGGATTTA
>CANFCB010000028.1 GCA_947445025.1 Myxococcales bacterium | reverse complement strand
CCTCCGCCAACTCCGTCGTCGGCATGTCCAATCAAAAAAGGTGATACCTGCGCTGATATCTTTTCAGGTTATCGCAGTTCAGTTTCCAAAGTCCGTAGACGAGCGATTTCTCTGTCACTAGTATGCCATGTCGACAAAACAGGTGATGCAGCGCCAAGCGCATATCTAAATTGCTGCTATGCAGATTACAAAGCAAATCTCGAAAGTGACGGGAGTGGATGCAAATGGTGACCAAACAACAAAGCTTTTGCTTTCGCGCAACGCTACTTTTTACAGTGCTTTTTTCTCTCGTAACTAATGCCGCAGACCTGGGCAACAAACCTAAGCCTGCCGCGCAAAAAAAAGAAACGACTTATGCCGTTGCCTATATTCCCTATTTTGGAGCTTACGGGGAGATGAAAGTTTATGGCGGGCTATCGGTTCTCGCTGGCTTTTACACAGTGCCCAAGTTTCTAGATTTAAAATTAGAAAATACACAAATTTCTTCGACAACATTATATTTAGGTACTCGTTATTATTTAACCGGCGAGCCTATTCGTAATGGCCTTTTTTTACAGTATAGCCTAGGTGCTAAAGGCTTGGGGCTGCATTTAAATCAAAATACGGGGAGAGCAGTTTTCGTGCAAAATACCCTTTCGCTTGGATATCGCTGGGCGGTTGCTGGATCTTTCTTCTGCGATTTTGGGGGAAGGGTTAGCTCTAACTTTGTCTACATAAAAGATCCCAATGGTTACGGCAATGTAAGAGAACATGTTTTCTCACCAGACCTTATGTTTGCTCTTGGCTTCTCTTTCTAAACGCTTCTGGGTTTAGCGCCGTCAAGGCGGCCGGTTAGAATTGCGCCGCCTAAAAGTACGTCACCATCATAAGCCACTGCGGCTTGCCCCAAGGCAACTGCGGTGGTTTTTTCTAGAAAAGTAAAATAAATCTCACCGTCTTGCAAAATCCACGTCGCTGGCTTGGCTTCATGTCGTGCTCTAATTTGCACCAATACCTGTTCTGGCCAAAGCTCAGTGGGCACAGCAGTTCTCAAAGGACTGGCTTTCACTTGCGAGCATTCCAGCGCCTGACGCGAACCAAGTGTCACAATATTGCTCTGTGCGTCGATATCAACCACATAAGCACGCTCACCCACACCAACGCCAATACCGCGCCTTTGCCCTATGGTGAAGTTGTGCACACCGTTATGCTCAGCAATGGGCCGGCCATCGAGGTGCTGCATCTGGCCTTTAGGCACAGGACCGGTGGCGCGCTCCACGACTTTGGCATGATTGCCGTCGGGCACAAAACAAATCTCATGGCTATCTGGCTTATTGTAAACTGTTAACCCAATGCGTTCGGCCAAAGCTCGCAAAAAAGGCTTTTCCATGTCGCCCAAAGGAAGTTCCAAATTCTGTAAAACTTCGGGAGCAGTGCCGTACAAATAATATGTCTGGTCGCGATTTAGATCGTCGGGACGCGCTAAAGTTTTAACGCCTTTATAATCCACCAAGCGAGCATAGTGACCTGTCGCCAAACGGGCGTCCAAAGATTTGGCAGTTTGATACAAATCACCAAATTTGACTTCGTGATTGCAAGCCAGACAAGGGATCGGCGTTTGCCCAGCACGATAGGCTTTCACAAAAGGATCAAACACCACATTTTTGAAACGTTCTCTAGAATCAATGGCATAAAAAGGAATACCCAGCTTGTCACAAACCTGACGCGCGTCGGTCATATCATCGACCGAACAACAGCGGCCATGACGCACTTGCAATGACGAGGTATCGTCTGGTGCGAGTCTCAAAGAAACGCCTATGACTTCATGCCCTGCTTGCTGCAAAAGCCACGCCGCCACAGAAGAATCCACGCCACCAGACATGGCCACGACCACGCGCTGCGGATTTTCCGCTTTGGGGACAACATAGCCCATGGCCCGTTCTTTTAAACTCGGATCTGTTTTGGAAATGACGCAAGTATTCATCGAGTTTCTATATAGTTAAAAACCAAAATGACAAGACCTTGCAACTTCAAGGAGCTGTCTCTTGTAAACCGTAATGTTACGCCTTATGGTTTATTTTAGACATTGGACTAAACTCGGTTTCATCGACCCCGCCCAAAGCACAGTCAACGTCATACAAAAAATAGTAGCCCTCAAAGAAAAACGATTGACCTTAGGCGAAATCAAAGATCGCTTGCAGTCGCCTCAGCATTGGTCGTAGCACTGGTCGCGTGCGGCAACACAACTTACAGCGCCTCGGGATTTGTTATAACAAGGTGCGAAGATGTCATAACAGTCATGGCAGCACTTGCTGTATACCGGTTTGCTATCCGGAGTGATGAGTTGCTCCCCGTTTCAGTGCGGGAACAAGACTGGCAAGAGCGGCACAATAGTAGGATCTTTCGTTGGCGCAAACGTTGTCTCGACCGTTGGAACAACCGGTTTGGGTTTTTCCGCTACGCTTCCATCACCACATGCAATAATTGATATCGCAAACACTATCATTAATAACGATAGAGTGAATCTTATCTTAACCATAAATTTATCCATTTTTGTGTTTATGTTTCTTTGTTTCTGCTGCATTGTTTGATGCTAACCGCAGTTACTGTGGGGTGTCAAATTTTTGGCTGGATTATCGTATAGTTTCACAGTTGGTATGACAATATAAGCGATTGAAACCTTCACACTGCGCTGCTGTACCAGTACCGGCGCCACTGCTCACTCGCCGGTACGACCTTAACCATCAGCGCCAACCAAGCAACGTTAAAACCTTTTTCTGGTGATACTCCAAATGGCGTCACCTTCAGTATTGATGGTCGCCAGGCTCATCCACTGCAATCCTAACCCCCGTAATCCAATAAATCTCCCAAATAGCGCATGAGGTCGATAACCTGCATGTGTTGGTAGAGCTCGTTGTTCATAGCGCGCATATTTACTTTGGCTTTCTCATGAGATTCTCTAGCAGCTTTGATGGCACCAAGGTCATTGCTTATGGAAACTTGCTCTATATCTGCCTTCGCTTTTTCAAACTCACTATGAGCTTGATACCACCGGCCCGTCGCCATGCCATCGCTGCCATCATTGGTCAAAAGCTTTGCTCCTTTCAATAATTGATATCCCGGCGCCAAGCTTTCACCATCTGCTGCCAAGGCCCGATACTGAATTTTTGTGGAGGGATCCATAAAAATCAATTGCGGGACAGCTGGGTCAATCACGGGGTCATGCCTGCTGCCAACCAGAGTAATACGAGCACGCTTGGCATAATCTAATTGTCTGTCAGCATTGCTGGTATAATTAATCATGGGAAATACCATAGAATAATAGCGCATCACCCAAGAGTTGCTGGCTTTAATGCGCGGATTAACACTGTTTGCCTGTTCGGCATTTATAGACACCAATGGTCGATAACGAATCACGGCTTTTTGGTTATCTAAAATAAGTTCTGGAGAATAGCTGAAAACATCATCTTTCAACATTCCCGTGAACAGGTTCATCATTTCAGATCCAAAAACACGATAATAACCAATGGAAAAAGCTCCACGATTTAATGCCACGGAGAAATCTCGCGTGGTAAATGATGCACTATCAGTCAATGCTTGCATGGCTAGCAATTTGTCATACATATGACCGATATTGTTGGGCTTAAAATTAAAATCGCTAGAAAATTTGGTGTCATAATATCGACCTTGTCCAAGATCAATATCAACGGCACCCTGACATGCAGAAACGTCCTTTTCTGGAACATATAAATTACCTGTTGTTAAGCAGTAGCGACCTGGCTCCACCGTTTGCAAAACACGTCCAAAAAAATTAACTCCTTTATAGGCTGCCGCCGCGTAATCTTGCATAAGCGGCCATATCTTAGACGGCGATCGTCGGTAGTAATATAAATATCGAAAAGGAGCGAGCATGGGTTGGTAAGTACGTTGATATAGTCTCGCCATGTAGCTTGAGGGAGAAAAATTAATTTTATCGCCTCTAAAACTATTGAAAGCATAATTAGACTCATAGAGCTCGGCAGCATTATCAACGATTTCTTCCGCGCTGGCTCCCATGTCCCATCGATTGCAAGAGATGTTACCACCCGAGGCGTAGGCATCAGAGCAATATTTATAAGGAACTTCAAAGAAACCAGCCTGTTTGTCGGCTGAGGCAAAAAGGCGAGAGAACAAACTTTTGTGGAAATCAGCAAAGGGAATATTTTTTCTCCTAAACAGATTTTCCGGATGCGGCGTTATCCCCAGTTTTTGAATATTAATTATCGCACTATCATCGCCAGAGCGAGACTGGTCTCGTACTTGTTTGTAATGTGCACTTAATTTGTCATCGGTACCATCACCAGAATAAAAATAAGGCAGATCTTTATAATGAAACATCCCAACATTGTCATGCCATTCATGCGGGACAAAATTACCGTCGCCTTCATCAAATACTTCAATTAAACCACCGTAGCCAAATTTAATAGCAGCCTTGTCATATAACCCAAGACCAGCAAAATCACTGTTGATGCGTTGATGGTAATCCATAATGGAGGAATAACGCATTTCATTGACACGGTTGCTGGTATTACTCATGCGATGATCACCCGTGTCCACGCCCCAAAATGCAGGAAAATAATTCAAAGCATCAGTTGAAGCCTCAAAATTATGGCGAAGTCCAAGAGTGTGACCAATCTCATGAGAAGCCACCGCAATGAGTATATTGGCACGCATAAACTGATATGCTTCTTGCCTGCTTTTGCCTTTGAAGTGCAAAGCCAGCTCAGTAATAGCAGGCTCTAAGGTTTCCACTAAAAAACAAGCATTACGACGTCCAAAGAAATCAACTTTATGATTAAACGTCGACAACATGTCAGCATTCATGCTCTCGATTGGCCCTTTCCCTAAAACCTGTTCAAAAGAAGGTGCCGACGATGCCGCCCAAGCAGAAGGGGCAATCTGTTCCAATATGCCTTTGGAGAAATCAAGAGAAGCGTTGCCACTAAAATCACCAGCAAAAAGGCGAATCATCTCATCGGTCACCAAATATTTTTCTTCAAATCCACTTTTCTTCAAAATATTCCAGTTTTGATTCAATGAAGTCAGCGGCAGCTTGACTAAATATTCAGCATCGGCCAGATGCTTGGTTCTTTGATCAAATATTTTAGTAAATCCATGAACCTCTTCGCTGGAAACTGATTGCGCAAAACGATGCCTAGTTTGCTTTAGGTCATCTCGAATTTGTGTTCCATTCATCATGTCAACTGCAGAGATTTCACCGTTCAGAAGCTGTACAATATCAGCACCCCAGGCGGCATAGGTATCGATGGACGCACCGTATATATTGGCATTGGCGCTAATAATTTCGCCAGTTAAAGGATCCGCGCTACTGGGGCCATACCCTAAGGGACCGGCCAGCTCTGCTTTCATAGAATAGTTTAAAAAGCTATAACGCAAATCACCTAATTGCTGCCAAGAAAATTTCTTTGCTAATTTATTTTTTTCTGAAACAAATTCTAAAATGGCACAGACTTCTTCCAGATTGCCCGAGGTAATATTTCCGATGCCATTTTCGCTTAGACTTTTTTCTAATTTATTTTCGGCAACATAATTATTCACATTGGCAATATTGCAATCATTGACGAGGATTTGAAACATTTTCCCGTAAACTTTATCGATTTGTCGATAGTCGCCACTAAAAAATATGGGTTCTAATTGTCTTAGCTGTGAGACTTCACTTAAACCAAGACATGCCTCCTTGATATTCGCTTCAGTAACGTATCTATACCGACGCGATGCCATTTCTTTTTGTAAGCCATGTTTATCAACATAATTATTATATTCTTTGATGGTGCAATTGCTTTTTAATTGAGCAACTGTTTCATTGATAGCCAGGCCCCAGCTGTCTGCTATGGTCTGGGAAGCTTCATACAATTCCATGGGAAATTGAACATTCAGATAGTAAATAACGGGTTTGGGAATTCGATCACGAGCCGGGATGCTGGTGCCATCTTTATGTCTGGTTTCTTGCCAAATATTCCAACGATTTATATATTGCTCACGACCGCTCAAGGTAAAACCATTCTCGCGATCAAATTGCTGACGCTCAGTTCGAAAATATCCAAAGCGCGAAAAAACGGGAACTTCGAATTGTTTACAGTCATCAATATTATGGTGACCGGGCTCGCAAATTGCTGCTCCATCTGGTCCATGCTGAAGCCACAATGATCTTAAATTTTCACAATCCTTATCACCTTTCACACACGGTTTTTTATCTTTGCTTTCGCCATATTCTAAAGGCAAATAATCGGGATAAAGCATCTTTTCATAGGTGCTGGGCATTATTTTTTGGAAAGAAAATTTCAATTTCACCTGTGCACCGGTGCAATTCCAGTCACCAATATAATTACAAATAGTTTGCTGTGGGCGAGCCAGCGCTTCAACCGTTGTTTCCATATAATTCTCTGTCATTCGAACCCTAAAAGGTTCTCGTCGATTATTGGCAGAATTACGCGGAATTTGCTGCATCGCTGATGTTTTTATCCAATCATTGCAAGCGACATCTGGAACTAAATTACGAGACCAATCAACACGAACATTATCTCTTTCCCACCAAGGCCTATCAAAATCATTTTCAATCACGAGATTACTCTGAATACCGTTGGCCGAATTGTACTCTCGCTTAATGTCAAAGTGCTTTAAAATAGGAAATGCTGCCACCAGCGTTTGTTGTCCATGGTTAGCGCTTTCAGTTCCTCCAACTTTTTCATAGGAGCGATAGGCCCGCAAAACATTTTCGGTAATTTCAAATTTCACACGATCCAGATCACACTCGGATCCAATAAATATGCTCGCATTATGATATTGCTTATCGACGATGGTCGGGCGGTAATACCACTCTCCCTCGAACTGCTTTTTTTGCGAATAATTGCCACCAGCACGATTTATGTCTGGCGCCACATTAAAGCACCCAATCACCATCAGGAAAAACATACTGGACAGCCATAACAATTGTCTACTTTTCATGATTATCTTCCTATGGTAGATTGCTATATAGTTTGACAAACAGACGCATGTCATCCAAGAAGCTCATCAGGTTTTCCATTTCTTCTTTGGCACTATCTCGCCGCTGCTCCAAATCTTTCACAGAGCAACTGTCGTGGCCTACTTTTGCTAAGCGAAGTCCTGGGCACTTAGTATTTCCCGGATAACAGCAGGCGGCACCACCAGTGGGCTTCTCCATAGAAGTCTGCACACAGTCACAATAATTATCAGTTTGACGAGAAAGCGGATCATTCACGCAAGTATTGAGTCTCACATATTTCTCTTTCAGCATGTTAAGTTTTCCAACTAACTCATAAGCAACTGGGTATTCCCCCACACGCAAAGCGCGATACTCATATCCCACATTCGGATGAATAAAAGTGGCGACGTCACTTTTTCGCATTTTATCAAATATGGTTAAATCGTCTTCGCTGCCTTTGAGCGACACCCGCATCATTTTCAACATATCCAGTTCTGATCCCATATAACCAGACATCAGCGACGAGACATAGAACATCGCGCGGTATGGCATAATTGACGCCATGCTGGGCAAGACTCTACCCATGCCTTCATAATGAGGTGCTTCTAATGTCACCGGATCAAGCATATCTCGTGGATATAAATGTCCTTGGTCATCGACTACAGGCCCCAATTCAGCCCAGTTTGCGGTCATCAAATCATGAAATAATTTTCCAACTTCTTGCGGGAAAAGACGATACCAGCTGATATTATAGAACCTGGGATCATTCATACTGTCGGTACGCGGAAACCAAGCACCCGGATAGGCCAGGAAAAATCCTGCATGAAGCTTGCTGAAAAAACTGCCAACATAAGTAATATGCCAGTCCTCATAATCATTATTCAGGCCCAAATAAAACGGACGCCCTTCGCCCAAGGGAACTGTGGAAAAAATAAATCCAGGCTTGGCTGCAACCGAATCATCATCCTTGCTTTCCATGACATTGAGTCTGAGACATTCACTAACTTTATTATAAGGTATCAACAAAGTAGAAGCTTCTAAACGATTGCTACTGGCTGTTGTTTGCAGCAGCGACTCGCTTTGAAAAACTGGCGTGCTTACATGATCACCTGGGGCCGGATGACTGAACACATGGGAATAGTGATTGAGACCCATAACCACGGTTGCCAAATAATCTTTTTCCGCGTCTGATCCGGCAAAATCTTTATCCGTGGCCCGATAGAAATAATACCAGCGCATCACATTATTAAAATCTTCCATGATGGCCAAATCTTTTTGGATAACCTTGTTGAAATCCCACTGATAATTCCAAACACGATCTCTGGCAAAATGGGTCATAAAGTATTGCTGCCAATACAAGGTTTTATTGTGCTCGGCCTGGGCACGCATGTCGGGACCAAAATCAAATGCTTTACAGGTTGGCCCGTAAGCACCACTGCTGTCGAGGCAAAAGCGATAAGGGACTTCATTGGCTGGAGCCTGAAATTGGGTACGTGTCTGTCCCCAAGAATATTTTACATGGTCGCGAACAGCAATGCTATCGACGCCATTTACAAACTCTTTGGGAATTTTTTTCCAATCATTTAAAAACAACCAACGTGATAATTTTTGGTTTTTCGTATCTACTTTTAGATTATCTTGCGGAAACACTTCGACTAATTGCGCATAACCAAATTTGATAGCAGCTTTATCATAAGCACCTAAACCACCCAAATCAGCATTCCAGGAAGCATGGTAATCCATGATCGACGAATACATGACTTCAGCTTGCCTTAAGCAGTCTTGGGTTGTGTAAGTATAATCATGTCCCGAGGCTGACGCGGTCTCTTGTATGAATTTGGCATCCAACATGCAATCAGAAATAGCCTTTTGCAATTCTGGTTTTTGCGTTGCCACTAAAGCACTGCCCAGCTCTTTGGGCAAAGATTCTATTTCCCAAAATTGTTTTCCATAATTCAAAGCATCGGAAGAAGCAGACATGTTATGGGTAAGGCCCATGTTATGACCAATTTCATGTAACATCACGGCGATATAAACAGCCTCACGAATTTTGGCAAAACGTTCCCGTCTATTGAGGTTTTTATACTGCAATGCGATGCCCACAATCATATTATCCAAAAATTCTGGTGGATCAGCAAAACCTTGGGCAAGGCGTCTTAAATTTTCTTTTTCCTGCAACACCTGCTGCGCGAGATCATGCCCACGCGCCGGTGACAGCTGCGATAAAACTTCCTCGCTTAATGAAGACTTATCTTTTCCTGAAGGAACCATGCGCTTTTTCAGTAAACGCATTTCATCGTTGCGATCCTCGCCTTGCAATCTAAATAATTTTTTCTCCATTGCTGTTCCAGCCACCATGGCCATGCGATTTTTAATAGATAAAGGCGATATGGTTTGCAGCAGCGTGTTGCTTTTGCTTAAGGCTTGAAAGTGATCATCCATCCTTTTCAATGAAGCAGCAGAAGGAAGTTTAGAGGATTCCTGACGAATTTGCGCCAATTTCGTCGTCATATACCTTTGAACATCAGTACCAAAAACCAAGTCATCCATTTGAATGTTGCCCAACATCAAATCAATTTGATCAGAAGCGTCTGCTGCTCTTTTATCGATATACCAAAGATTCACATTGGCGGTGGCTTGGATAATTTCACCCGTTAGAGAATCTGCCAACATCGGTCCAAGTCCACTCCACGGCGTAGGCGCACGTTTAGCAATAAGATTCAGCATGCTGTAACGTAAGTCACCGGGACGCTCGTAAGTGAAAGCTCTTTTCTCACCTTGGGTGTAATATTCAAGCGCAGCACAGATGCTTTCTAGATCAGCTTTGGCCTGTGTTTCTTGATTATGTCTTTCGGTAAATGAAGCTAAATTTTTAACGTCATTGGCGGCAATAATACGTTTTTTAACATCCTCGATATCTTGCTTAGAGGCGGACAAAACCAGTTCCCGATTTTTTTTAAGCATTGCTTGTAAGATGTTCGAAACATTTTGGGCATTACACGAATTTTCATACAAAATCCACATGTCTGGTACATCAACAATACTTTGATATCGTCCCGGCTGTGCATAAAACACCAACTCTTTAAATACTTGATTCCACTCGGCTTCTACTTTTCGTGAGGCATTTAATAAATTTTCGGGATGAAGAACATTGGTGTAATAAATAATCGGTTTGGGATCTCTTTTTTCAATCGGAATAAGCGCACCATCTTGGTATGTCTTTTTCCAAATATTAAATCGAGTAATGTTATAGTTTTTATTGCTCTCCACAGAACCGCGCTGTGCATGCCAATTCTGCTGACCCGAAAAGCTGGCACGATAAAATCCAAACTTTTCCCAAATCGGCATTTTCTTAGAAAATTGGTTTTCATCCCTAAGCTCTTTTCCCGAATTATCGACCAGAGTCACGCTATCTGGATAGTGTAATGGCTCGTAATCGCTGGCAGGCTGCTTCATAAATGATAATTTAATATCGACCACAGGCGCGGCCGCATCTGCTTGATACGCTTCGCCATAACCACCCATAAAAGACATGATGTCAATTTTAACAGCCTGCCTGGTGGTGATTTCAAAGTAGGAGTCTTCAAATCTTGATCGCTTAGGATTGGCCGGGCTGTTTTGGAAAATAGCATAGGTGTCATCATTTTTTTCTAGGTTTTCAGTTCCCCAAACCCACGGATACGCATCTTGCCGCTTCACTTCCGAGACTAAATTTTTACTCCAATCGACGCGCATAAAGCGACGTTGATGCCAAGCTCTATCCACCTTGTTCTCGGAAATCACGTTACTCTTTTCTCCGGTCAAGGTCTCGTATTCACGGGCGACATCAAAATGGCTCTTAATTTCAAAAACAACGACGGGAGCGCCTCTATAATTAGATGCAACTTGCCCAAGCTCATTCTCAGCGCCTGGGACAGAAGCATGCGCTCTCCAGCCAATCAAATATTTCTCGGTAATTTCCCAGCGAATTGTTTCAGGATGAAGCCAATGCCCGTCGCCAATAGAAGCTGATTTGGTATTGGTTGGGGCATCAACCACTGTTAAGCGATAATACCAATTAGGACTCAAAAGGTCTTTTTCCCAATTAGGATTGATGTAAGCTTTGTCTGAATACTGGCTTAGCACACGATTAATATCGTTATTTGGCTTGGAACAAGAAGCAAGCATCAATGCTGCAACAAAAACAGGCGACAATATTCTCATCTTGGTTAAATGATTGGAGCACCAATTATATTCCTGCTGTGAGCTGCAAAAAGAATTGTGTTTGATTTTTTCCTGGTGTGACAAAATCAAAAAAGGGAAAATTAAAGTTTCCTTGTTTACTAAAAGAAGCCTGATAGCTCATGATCCCGCCGCTGATACTTAAGTCAAAGCCAACCGGAATTTGGTATGCGTAAGCTAATTGACCCAAGGTTGCTTGTGTGAAATTTTGCAAAGAAGCATGCTCGCCAGTAAGAGAGGGATTGTTTGACAAAGGACGAAGATAATTGATGTACCAAGCAAAACTCAAAGAAACATTATGCCGTCCTGGAGCCCACACCGCGCGCACGCTATTGCTCAACACGCCAACAGTTTGCCTGCCGACCACCAAACACGTCCCATCTGAATTGCGTTCTTCACTTCTTGATATGACCAATTCTTGTAAATACTGATCAAGCTCGAAATTTATGTTTTGTGGATTAATCACAGGTGGTAAAACTGAACCCCGGCCCGCTTCACGACAAGGACCAGTCATGGCAGCGTTTGAATAAGCCCAGGTAGCAAAAGAAGGAAGCCAAGCTACGGAAAAATCAGCTTTTTGGTAAGAGAAGTCGCCGCCAACTTTGAATCCGGACATACGATTAAGCGTCCGCGATATTTTAGAGATGGGCGCAGTTAAACCAATATTAGCAGAAAGAGAAAGACCGATATCGCTGAAGTTCACGATTTTGGGTGCAGACAAAGTCAATGAAATATCTGAATAGGAAATTCGGTTGTTGGCATTAAATGCCGAGGTAGAAATCGATTGCAGCCACCACCAATTTAAACTGCCCGACGCTGAAAGATTTAAAGCAGGAAATCCAGAAAACTTTGGTAATGCATACGCTGGTGTCACCGTTAAAGACGAGGTCAGCGAGGGTACTTGCCCATAACCAGAAACAAACGTGCCTATTCCTAAAGAATTACCCAGTGTCGCGCTGCCACTAAAAGAACTTTTTTTCGCTATTTTAATTTCTGTTGCGGTTGCTGAAAAACAAAACAAAGCAAAAATGGCGATATATTTTTTCATCAACAGCTCCAAATTGTGAGGTATTCGGAATTAAAGACCACAAATTGATTATCTGTGGCTCATCCAATTTGGTGCGTTGCGATTTTTCTTTTTATGCCATTGGCTCTTTTGTATTGTAAGCCGTCATGTAAACCCTATACCGCAGCAGCTACAAGATGCAGCCGAAATTGTCCTGCCAGCCTGCGCTAGCCAAGTCGACAAAATAAATCCCACTTACGTATTGCCATTAAATTAGCTTTTAATTTATGATGTTTATGTATTTGGTTGCTGGGCACGGTGCCCATCAAAGCAAATGCCGCGCCTTAAGCTTTTGGAAGAGTTAGGCGCGGCAGATCCACTTAAGAACCGGGGCGAAAATTAACACTCCGGTTCTGCTTGTAAAGCTTTTTTTAAAAAGCTTTAGCCGGAGCAAATTATGTCAAACAAGGTTTGTATTCCTATAGATATATTTCGTAATTTTAAACTATCGCTACGTGCCAGGTTTGTTTGGGCAGAGCTTTCGCTGTTGCCACGCGGTGTGAATGGTGAGTTTGTGCTCAAGCAAAAAGAGTTGAGTTTGCAGTTGGGTATTTGTGTGAGTACGCTTAGGCGGGCTATAAAATCTCTTGAAGAGAATCAGCTG
>CANFCB010000027.1 GCA_947445025.1 Myxococcales bacterium | reverse complement strand
TCAATGATTTCTGCAACCACACCTGCGCCGACAGTATGTCCGCCTTCACGAATCGCGAAGCGCAGCTCTGTATCCATCGCAATGGGAGTCAAAAGCTCAACGATCACGGTGACGTTATCCCCTGGCATCACCATTTCGGTGCCTTCAGGTAATATAATCGTTCCAGTCACATCGGTGGTTCTGAAATAAAACTGAGGACGGTAGTTAGCAAAGAATGGTGTATGACGTCCGCCTTCTTCTTTGGTCAATACGTACACAGCAGCTTTAAATTTCTTATGGGGTTTGATCGCACCTGGTTTTGCCAAGACTTGACCACGTTCCACATCTTCGCGTTTAGTACCACGAAGCAAGACACCGATGTTATCGCCAGCGCGACCTTCATCAAGAAGCTTACGAAACATTTCCACACCGGTGACAATCGTTTTCGTGGTTGGTTTAAACCCTACGATTTCGATTTCTTCGCCGACTTTCACAATACCGCGCTCAACTCTACCGGTCACAACTGTACCACGGCCGGAGATGGAAAACACATCTTCGATAGGCATCAAGAATGGACGTTCAATATCACGAATTGGAGTTGGGATATAGCTATCGACTGCTTCCATGAGTCTGTGAATGGATTGCACGCCCATTTCGCTTTCTTCGCCTTCAAGCGCTTTTAAAGCAGAACCACGGATTACCGGAATATCGTCGCCCGGGAATTTGTAGAGGCTCAAAAGTTCGCGTACTTCAAGTTCTACCAAGTCCAACAATTCTGGATCATCGACCATATCGACTTTGTTCATATAAACAACGATATATGGCACGCCTACTTGTCTAGCCAACACGATATGTTCACGTGTTTGCGGCATAGGACCGTCAGCTGCTGAAACCACTAGAATCGCGCCGTCCATTTGAGCGGCACCGGTGATCATGTTTTTTACATAATCAGCATGGCCTGGACAATCGACGTGAGCGTAGTGACGGCTGTCAGTTTGATACTCAAGATGAGCCGTTGAAATCGTGATACCACGTTCTCTTTCTTCTGGCGTCTTATCGATTTGGTCATAAGCCATCGCGGTTGCGTGACCTGTGACTGCCAAAACTTTGGTGATCGCAGCAGACAAGGTTGTCTTGCCATGATCGACGTGACCGATCGTTCCCACATTTACGTGAGGCTTATCTCTTTTGAATTTCTCCTTAGACATCTTCTTTCGCTCCTTAATTAAAGTTCAAAACTATTTAAAATGGACTGCTCAACTACCTGTCGCTTTTGACACAATTTCCTGCGCAATATTTCCTGGAACTGGTTCATAATGACCAAACTCCATAGTGTAAGTCGCACGGCCTTGGGTTCGCGAACGCAAATCGTTGGCATAACCAAACATTTCTGCCAAAGGCACATTAGCCTCGACAATCTTCAGACCACCACGATCGCTCATCCCAATGATGCGACCACGGCGGCTATTCAAGTCACCAATTACATCGCCCATCCAATCTTCAGGCGTGATAACTTCAGCCTTCATGATTGGTTCCAAAATGATCGGTCCAGCCTTTTTAGTGCCGTCCTTAAAGCCCATTGACGCTGCAATTTTAAAGGCCATTTCGCTGGAATCGACATCGTGATAGCTACCATCAAAAAGGGCAACCTTAATATCAACGACAGGATAGCCTGCCTGAATACCATTATCTAGAGCTTCTTCTAAGCCTTTTTTAACTGCCGGGATAAATTCTTTTGGAATAGTTCCACCGACCACTTCATTGATAAACTCAAAGCCTTTACCAGTCTCATTGGGCTCAATACGCAACCAAACATGTCCGTACTGACCACGACCACCACTCTGCTTGACGTACTTACCTTCTTGTTCAATCGACTTAGTGACGGTTTCACGATATGCAACCTGAGGTTTACCCACATTTGCTTCGACACCAAACTCACGTTTTAGACGATCAACAATAATTTCCAGATGCAACTCACCCATACCTGCGATGGTTGTTTGTCCGGTTTCTTCGTCCACGCTGAGACGCAAAGAAGGATCTTCGCTGCTGAGTCTGCTTAAGCCCACACCCATCTTTTCTTGATCGGCTTTGGTCTTAGGTTCAATAGCTAATTTAACAACCGCAGGGGGAATCTCTAAGGACTCTAAAATAATGGTATGATCAGGATCACACAAGGTATCGCCAGTTGTTGCTTCCACACCAATAGCTGCAGCAATACCGCCAGCACCAACTTCTTCAATATCTTCGCGTTTATCGGCAAACATACGAACCAAGCGGCCAATACGCATTTTCCTTCCGGAACGCATATTCACAATAGTGCTGCCCTTGGCCAAAACCCCAGAATACACACGGATAAAGGTCAGCTGACCATACTTATCATTAATGATCTTGAATGCCAAAGCCGCGAATGGTTCGTCGTCCGACACTTTTCTCGTCTCAACTTCACCCTCTTCAGATTTTCCAACAACGGGAGGAATATCAAGAGGAGAAGGCAAGAAATCCAGAACGCAATCGAGCAAGAACTGTACGCCCTTATTCTTAAAGGCAGATCCGCAAAAGGTAGGTACAATCTTGGCAGCAATGGTGCCAGCCCTCAGAGCGCGAATAATATCTTCTTCGCCTATAGGAGCCCCTTCTAAGAACTTTTCAGCAAAGGCATCGTCGCAATCTGCACAATCTTCGAGCAATGCGTTGCGATACTCATCAGCCTGATCCTGCAAATCAGCAGGAATATCGACGACATCGTAATGTGCTCCCAAAGAGTCATCATGCCAGACAAGCGCCTTCATGCGGATCAAATCAACGATACCCTGAAAGCTTGCCTCAATACCAATTGGTAAGGTAATAACAGCAGGACGCGCTTTCAAACGATCCTTAATCATGTCAACGCAACGAAAAAAATTCGCGCCGGTGCGATCCAATTTGTTAACAAAACACATACGAGGAACGCCATAACGGTCGGCCTGACGCCAAACAGTTTCTGACTGAGGCTCTACGCCAGCTACGCCGTCAAACACTGTAACCGCGCCATCTAGGACACGCATAGAGCGCTCGACTTCAATAGTAAAGTCCACGTGACCTGGGGTATCAATAATATTGATACGAAACGGCAAAGATTTTTCATCTTCGCGTCTCTTCCACTCGCAAGTAACTGCGGCAGAAGTAATAGTAATACCGCGCTCTCGTTCCTGGGCCATATAATCCGTGGTCGTAGCACCATCATGCACTTCGCCGATTTTATGACTTTTACCAGTATAATAGAGAATACGTTCAGTCGTCGTAGTCTTGCCCGCATCAATGTGAGCAACAATGCCTATATTACGAATACGTTCTAATGGAATATCACGAGCCATGACTACACACCCTTAATTTATTACCAGCGGTAATGAGCAAAAGCCTTATTAGCCTCTGCCATCCGATGCGTATCATCACGTTTTTTGACTGCGCCGCCACGGCCTTGAGCTGCATCCATAATTTCTCCAGCCAAGCTATCACGCATAGTGCGTTCGCCACGGCTATGAGCAAAATCACGAAGCCATCTAAAAGCCAATGCAACACGACGTTCTGGGCGAACCTCGACAGGCACTTGGTAGTTTGCTCCACCAACTCGGCGAGAACGAACCTCAACCTGTGGCTTTACATTTTCCAATGCTTTTTTGAATACTTTGACTGGATCTTCCTTGGTGCGCTCTTCCACAATCTCAAAAGCACCATAGATAATGCCTTCGGCTGTGGATTTTTTGCCGCATTCCATAACAATATTCACAAATTTACTGACCAAGCGATCACCGAATTTAGGATCGGGATGAATCACACGCTTTGGTACTTCACGACGTCGTGGCATATACTATTTACCCTTGCCTTTTTTGGTTCCATATTTAGAACGGCCTTGCTTTCGTCCATTAACCCCTACAGAGTCCAACGCGCCACGCACAACGTGATATCGAACGCCAGGCAAATCTTTTACTCTGCCACCGCGTATTAAAACCACGGAATGCTCTTGCAAATTATGACCTTCACCAGGAATGTAAGTGGTTACTTCCATCCCATTAGTTAGGCGAACACGTGCCACTTTCCGCAAAGCCGAGTTCGGCTTCTTGGGGGTCTGCGTGCTCACGCGTGTACATACACCGCGTTTTTGTGGACACTCCTGCAAATGGGGAGAGTCGCTTCTTTCCTTGACCTGTTTTCGTCCTTTTCGGACGAGCTGGTTAATCGTTGGCATGCCCTGTCATCCTTCATGCTGTGTAGAGAATGGCATTAGTAGCGAATTCGTTTTGATTGTAAAGGGATATTGCGGTGAATTACTCATTAATTTACTGCAACACCTTTTAAAAAAAACACCAATTTACTCTCCAGTGCTTTTTACGTTGGTGCACTATAGAATCGCTGGCCGCCCTTTGTCAATGCATGAATCGATTAATATTTTTTGACAAGCGCGCGCTGCACGTTCAAAGCCAAGCCCGCATATCCTACCCTCGCTAAAGGCGTTCCCTTAAGATTATCTGGGATTTGCTCTGATGTCAGTTTTGTTTGACCAGGACGCGCTTTGAAACGATCTTCGCTGGTTAATTTTTCAAATTTATTCCAGGGACATACTTCCTGGCAAATATCACAACCGATAGCAAAACCATGACCCTGCAAAAAATCTTGCTTGGCTTCTTCAAGTAAGGGACGCTCAACATTCCAAGTTGTTAAACAACGCCGCGCATCGACTTGTTGCGGAGAAATGATCGCTTGTGTGGGACAAGCATCGATGCAAGCAGTACAAGATCCGCACATTTGCTTGGCAAAAGGCTTGTCCGTCGCCAGTTTCAAGTCAGTCACCAGGCCACCTAAAAAAGTCCATGTCCCAAAATCACGATGAATAAACATGGAACTTTTACCGATAAAGCCAAGCCCAGCTTTTTCCGCCCAACCTCTCTCGAGCACTGGCCCAGTATCGTTAAAAATATGAACTTTAATATCTTGCCCGAAGCGATTCTTGATCTCTTTGCGCATTTTTCTGAGGCGTTTTCTAAACCAATCATGATAATCCCCGCCCCAGGCATAGCGGGAAATCTTGGCCTCACCTTCAGCAACTTTACCGTGATCACCTGGATAGTAATTTTTAAGCACCGTGATCACCGACTGCGCCGTTGGCATTAGATCCAGCACATCGGCCCGCGAGGCCGCAGTCTTTTCCAGATAATCAAGTGGCCCATGCCGCTTTTGGGTGATCGCATCTAAGAATTCTGCCTGGTAAGGAGTCCCTTCCCGGGCACTTGCTATACCAACATCGTCAAAACCATGCGACATGCTTAAGTCTTTAATGAAGCGACTTTTAAAAAGCAGATCAGACATTATTTCATGGAACCATTCAAAAAAGCGTCCACTTTTTGCAAAGCAACTTCTGCGGCTTTTTGCGTGGCATCTTTTTTGCTACTGCCCTGGCCTTCTGCCAGCATTTTGTCAGCATACCAGATCTCGACTTTAAAAACTGGTTCATGGGATGGACCAGTAATGCCAACCACTTTATAAGTCGGAACAGCAGATAGCGCCGCTTGAAATCGTTCTTGCAACTCTGTTTTAGGGTCTTTGCTTTGGACGCGAAGCTGAAGCGACACCGGTCCAAGCGTCGCCAAAATTAGCGCTTTAGCGGCGGCAAAACCCTGATCCAAATAGGCAGCAGCAAAGAGAGCTTCCATGACGTCAGACAAAACCGAAGGCAACTCGACTGACCCAGAAAAGCGCATTGATTTAGCCGCACGCATAAAGCGTCCAAGCCCTAAACGACTGGCAGCCCCCGCCAAGTGTGGCTGACAAATATACGAGGCCCTGAGCTGCGTTAACATGCCTTCATGGGCATAAGGCAGTTTTTCAAATACTTGTTCGGCGGTCACCAGACCCAGTATTGCATCCCCTAAAAACTCCAGACGTTCATTGTGATCTTCAGCAGAAAGCGTTTCGTCTTCTTTGATAAAGCTGCGATGGGTCAACGCTCTTCGAATCAGCTGCTTATTTTTAAAGACAAAACCAATGCGGCTTTCTAATTGCACAATCAACAAGGCCTGATCAGCCGTGATTATATCTTTGTTCGCTTTTTTATTTTTTTTTCCGATCACCATTATTTCTTTACTTTATCACGCGCCCTAAACACTAAGCGAACCGGCACGCCTGTAAATCCGAAAGTCTCGCGAATTTGATTGATTAAAAAGCGTCTATAAGAAAAGTGAATACCGTCAGGATCATTGCAAGTAAACAAGAAGATAGGCGGCGCCACTGATACTTGAGTCCCATAAAAAATCTTGACCCTGCGGCCCTTGCTTACCGGCAGCTGATGGGCATCTTGAGCACTTTGCAAAACTTTATTGACTTGCGCTGTCGAAATACGTTTTTTGTATTGCTCGGCAATTTCTTTGACGACATCCAAAACATCAAAAACGCGACTACCCGTTAAAGCAGAGATATAAAGGATCGGCGCAAAAGATAAAAATGGCACCTGATCACGGATCTGCTGGGTATATTCATCTATTTTTAAGCCTTTTCCCTTGGCCAAATCCCACTTGTTCACGACGATCACAATGCCTTTGGCTTTTTTATCAGCAAACGCCGCGACTTTGAGATCTTGTTCAGTAATACCTTCTAAGGCATCAACCAACATAATTGCTACCGAACAGCGATCCAAGGCGCCTAAACTTGAAGACACCGCCATTTTTTCCAAATCGCGAAAGATACTGCGTTTTTTTCGAATCCCAGCAGTATCGATCAAACGATACTTCTGCCCACCGTATTCAAAATCAGAATCGACGGCGTCCAAAGTTGTGCCCGGCTCTTCAGACACCAAGTGGCGCTCTTCTCCAATTAATTTATTTAAAAAACTGGATTTGCCAGCGTTAGGCTTGCCAATGATAGCAACTGAAATAGTGTCAGAGTCTAGATCCAAGTTAGGCGCCGGCTCTAGCTCTGTTTCTGAATCAAATTCTGCATCAAAGAAGTCAGGCTCTGCCGCTTCTTCTGTTTCTGAGGGAAGCACTTCTTGTTCTGGCAACTGCAAAAATATTTCAGTGAGCAGCGTATCAATTCCTTTGCCTTGCAGCACGGAAATAGGAACGCAAACATTAAATCCTAATGCGAAAAATTCATGGGAGCTGATCTCTAATTTCTCAGAATCAGATTTATTAACAGCAACTATAATAGGTTTTTTACTTTTTCTTAAAATCTTGGCGATTTCATAGTCACCAGGCTGCGGTCCAAGCACGGCATCTACCATCAGTACAATCAAATCTGATTCTGAGATGGCCGTTTGCGTCTGACGCAAAATACCTTTCATTAATTGCGCAGTAGAGCCTGGCTCCAAACCACCGGTATCGATGAGTTGCATGCTTTTGTTTTGCCAATTCACACTGACGTACATGCGATCACGGGTCACACCAGGTTCTTCGTGAACAATGCTGGCGCGCCTTTTAGCTAAACGATTGAACAAAGCACTTTTGCCCACATTGGGACGTCCGACCAAAGAAATTGACGGCAGTAATGATTTCGTAAGAAGAAGATGATTCATAAGTTAAAAATTCTATTCTAAAGTATTAGACTGGCAGTAACGCCGAAATCCTATCCGTATGACAAAAAACTGCAAGCGAGGCACTGTCGTTTTACTGTTATGCCTTACTGGGCCCAAAATCTTCACTATCTGGCGGCAAGGCTGCCTTTAGAGCAGCATTTTCTACAATGATAACGGAACGCTCCCTATCTAAATCTTCTCGTGACTTGATACGTGATGAGGGCCTTTCTCGTGTCAATTTATGGCCAGCTAACAATACTTTCAATTCTTTGCCGTCAATGGTTTCATACTCGAGCAAGGCTTTGGCAATTCTTTTAAGCGCATCAACATGCTTTTCTAAAAGTGCCCGCGCTCGATTATATTGTTCTATAACAATGCGGCGAACTTCTGTGTCAATTTCTTGCGCAGTCTTTTCTGAATAGTCTGGGCCTTTTGAAAAATCGCGACCTAAAAAGATCTCGCCTTCTTTTTTACCATAAATCAAGGGGCCCATTTTAGACATACCCCATTCACAGACCATTTTTTGCGCGACTTCAGTGGCGCGTTCAAAATCATTGCCGGCACCGCTGGTGATCTCGCCAAAAGTCAACTCTTCGGCAATGCGTCCACCCATCAAGATCGCCAATTGATTTTCGGCATAAGTCTTGGTCATTGAATAGCGATCTTCCAAAGGAAGCTGCATAGTAACACCCAAGGCGCGTCCGCGAGGAATAATCGTGACCTTGTGAACAGGATCCACTTCGCTTTCCATCAACATCGACACCAAAGCATGTCCGGCTTCATGGTAAGCGGTATTTTCGATTTCTTTTTTGGACATCACCATCGACCTGCGCTCCGCACCCATCATAATTTTTTCGCGCGCCATTTCAAAATCAATCATTTCCACTTTTGGCTTTTCTTCTCGAGCTGCAACCAAGGCTGCTTCGTTCACCAAATTTTCAATGTCGGCACCACTCATGCCTGGTGTTGATCGCGCTAAAACTTGAATATCCACATCATCAGCCAAAGGCACTTTTTTGGTATGCACTTTGTAGATCGCTTCACGTCCCAAGAGATCAGGTCTGGGCACAACAACCCGCCTGTCAAAACGACCAGGACGCAAAAGCGCTGGATCTAAAACGTCGGGACGATTGGTCGCAGCAATAATGATCACGCCGTCATTGGATTCGAAACCATCCATTTCAACTAACAGCTGGTTCAGGGTTTGCTCTCTTTCATCATGACCACCACCCATGCCTGCGCCACGTTGCCGGCCCACAGCATCGATCTCGTCAATAAAAATAATGCACGGCGCATTTTTTTTGCCCTGCTCAAACAGATCACGCACTCTACTTGCGCCTACACCTACAAACATTTCCACGAAATCAGAACCGGCGATACTGAAAAAAGGCACACCAGCTTCGCCAGCAACAGCTCTCGCCAACAGTGTTTTGCCGGTTCCAGGAGGACCCATCAAAAGCACACCCTTAGGAATACGGCCACCGAGTCTAGTAAAGCGTTTGGGGTCTTTTAAAAATTGGACAATCTCTTCTAACTCTTGTTTACATTCATCAACACCAGCGACGTTGGCAAAGGTTATTTTAGATTGGTTCTCGGTTAACATGCGCGCCCGGCTTTTGCCAAAAGACATAGCGCGGCCACCACCTGCTTGCATTTGTCGCATGAAAAAAAATAGGAGCCCCACGATGAGCAACATCGGCAACCATTGCGCCAAGACAAACCAAAAACCACCCACTTCTTCTTTTTCGAAGCGGTATGCTGTCTGATGATCAAGGTTTGCTTTGCGCAAAATATTCAAAACGGCTTCGCCACGATCTCCGGTAGCCTTAAATTTGGTGCCGTTTTTAAATTCGCCGGTAAAATCCTGACCTGTAATGGTCACATCTTTCACCTGGCCTGCTTCAATCGACGAGATAACCTCAGAAAAAGGTTTATCTATACTTGGCACGGCGTTTTTACCAAACAAGCTCCATACCGTCACAATAAAGAGACCGAACACCAGCCAAATCAATAAGGTCTTTTGATATTGCTTCACAACTATGAGACTCCATAAAAATACCTAACGCCTATAAGCTTTTAGGTTTCTCGCTACCAATATTTGCCATATTTCAGTTTACACTCTATCAAAAAACAACGCTATGCACAAAAAAAGAATCTTTACTTCTGCTTTTTTTTAAGCTCGATTCCTGCTGACGTAACGGTTGCTTGTACCCCTGGCAAATCAAAACGGGCCAATTTCTTGTGCCCTAGAGTAAACGAGGAAGATGTCTGGTCAAGCCCTTGGCAGTGATCTGTCATATTTTTTTTTGCATGATTTAACAAATCAGCCAAAGCACGGCTGGCACTACGCAAATCTTTATCCGGCATAAGCATCTTTAAAGCTTGTGTCAGCGCCCTTAAAAAAATGCCGTCTGGCGTGTTTGAGAGAAATCGAACTCGGATCACATCGGAATTTTCAACCTCTATTAATTGATCGGCAAAACCATAAAGCGCCTGCAAGTCTAGCCCCCTACGCTTGGCGATATGAGCAATGCGCTGATGAGGATCAGGATGAAACCTTAGCAGATCCTCGTTGAGCCACGAACGAACTTGGCTTCGCTTAGCGCTGCTGTTTTCATTAGTTGGATCAGTAAAGTAATCGGTAGCGTCAATAACCGTCAAAAGTTGCAATAAAGTTTTTCGAGAAAAATTTAAAAAAGGCCTTAAAATTTCACCGTGCTCGGTTGGCAATTGCGTACTCATGGCAGATCCTTCGTGTCCTCCACCCAAACCAAACAGATCCATCAAGAACCCTTCTGCGTCATCTCCTTGATGATGTGCGGTGCAAAGTGATGCAATATTGTTCATTTTAGCAAAACGCCACAAAGCTTCATAGCGATGCTTTCTGAGAGTGGCTTCATCTGATGGCATCGATGCTTCAAGACAAATTAATTGTGATTCAAAACCAAGCACTTTGGCTCTGGCCAAAACAGCTTCAGCCTCTTTCCTGCTTTCTGGCCTAGTCCCATGATCCACTGAAAGGACCAAGACGCGACCTTGATGCCGCAAAAAATAGCAAGCCAGCGCTTCCAGCAAAGCTCTTGAATCAGCCCCGCCGCTCACACACAAGGCAATCCCCTGCTTAATCTTGGGCAAGAGAACCTGATCAAAGGAATTCCAAATGGGCTGAAAGAGGCGCCTTCTTTCGGTTTCCAGCTGAACTTTTGCTAAAATCACACACTCACCATAGATTTTTTGTGTACATATAAGCATTTCTTGATATAAAAAAGCATATTCTTTGCAAAGATTGCTATCTTACCTTAAATTCTAAATTTAAGATGACTTTAAAAAACCAAAACAAACAAAACCTGCATCGCCTTATTTTGGTCACTAACCGCGAGCCCTTCCATTGCGTTGATCGCGATGGCAAGATCTACATCGAGCGGAGCACCGGCGGCCTCGTCACTGCTTTGGAGCCGGCCATGGAGCACGCTCACGAAGCGGTATGGATTAGTGCCAACCACGAAAACGCCATCAGCAGCGAATCTGTTCAGCAGGAAATTCCTTACCGATGGATCGCGGTTAATTATGATAAATCGCTTCATGAGGGCTATTATTCTGGATTCTCCAATCGCGTACTGTGGCCGCTTTTTCATAGCATGATCGGCAATCATATGAAGTTTCAAATCGGTGAATGGAATCACTACCAAGAAGTGAACCGGGAATTTGCCAACACCATCATGCAAATTTCTAAATCGGATGACTTTATATGGATTCACGATTACCAACTCACTTTGGTGCCTGATTTTTTGCGAAAACGTAAAATTGACCCGAACATCCGTATCGGATTTTTTTTACACATTCCTTTTCCTTCTTATGATCTATTTCGCACGCTTCCTTGGGGTGCAGAAATTTTAAAAGGCATGCTCGGCGCTAATTTAATTGGCTTTCACATTAATGATTATTCCCAGCATTTTTTCAATTGTGTGGAAGCGATTTTAAAAATTAGATGTGATCGCAGCCGCGGCCTCATTTATTATGAAAATCGAGTAATTCGCGTCAAAGCAATTCCCATAGGTATCAACGTTGTCAAAGTACACGAATTTGTCAGCGATAAAGCGATCATAGCAAGCTCCAAAAAATTACGAGAAGAAATTGGGGCAAAATGTCTCATCATGGGAGTTGACCGTCTTGATTACACCAAAGGCATTTTAAAACGACTTAGTGCTCTAGAAAAATTTTACGAACGTTACCCAAAACATCGACGTCAAGTCTCCATGATTCAACTAGCTGTTCCCAGCAGAACAGAAATTGAGCAGTACCAGGAATTACGTGAAGAAATTGAAAGGCTGGTAGGCCATATCAATGGTTTGTATGCGCAACCAGGCTGGACACCAATTACCTATATGTGCCGTTCTTTACCGCCTCATGACTTATTTGCCTTGTACCACGCTGCCGATATTGGATTAGTAACGCCTTTAAGAGATGGCATGAATCTCGTCGCCAAAGAATATGTTGCGGCTCATCACAATAATGCCGGCGTGCTTATTTTAAGTGAGTTAGCAGGAGCGGCTGAAGAATTAACCGACGCGATTTTGGTCAATCCTTACGACGACAATGCCATGGCTGATGCCATCAATACCGCAGTACGCATGCCCTTGGCAGAGCAGAAACGCCGTATGAAAAAGCTCAACGAAATCATCATGCACTACGATGTTTACGATTGGGTCAACAAATTTACTAGTGAAGCCTACCGCAATGATTAACATCCCAAAGACACCTTGTTTACTCATGCTCGATTTCGACGGTACACTTGTGCCAATCGCACCTACACCTGAGCAAATTCAAATCCCTAAAGATTTACCAGATCTGCTGCTATCACTACAAAAAGCAGGAAACCATATCGTCATTGTGAGTGGACGTCATGCTGCTGACATTAAAAAATGGTTAAATAATATTGCGATTGAAATCATTGGTTTGCATGGACTAGAAGGTTTTTCTGCAAGCATACTACCTCGCCACCCGCTTTTGAATCAAGCCCTTAAAAAATTACGCACTTTACAGAAGAAATTTCCAAAACTTTTCATCGAAGATAAGACACAAATCATCGCTGTCCATACGCGGGTTCTTCCTGAAGGTTCACAGAAATCAGCCATGCTCGCCGCCATGATAATTTTTGATGCTTTGGTGGAAGAATCACTGCTTTTTGAAAGAAACTTGCGTCTATTAAAGGGACACTGCGTTGTGGAGCTTAGACCTGATGAAGCCAGCAAAGCATTGGCTGTGCAAAAGCTTGTCAACGCACATCCGCATCTTTATCCAATTTATATAGGCGACGATACCACAGATGAAGAAGCCTTCCCGGTGATAAATTTAAAAGGCACTAGCATTCGCGTCGGTCCACCCGACATAGAAACCAAGACTACCCACCGCCTTGCAGACGTCAACGCGGTCTATGGGTTTTTAAAAAGGCTAATTTATTAAAGCCAATGCTTGCAGACACCTACTCACTGATATTAATTGCTTGGGTGTAGGAACATGTTTGTATTCCAGGCGTCGTACGCACAAGCG
>CANFCB010000026.1 GCA_947445025.1 Myxococcales bacterium | reverse complement strand
CGGACATGTGCGCGGCGAGATTGTGACTAAGAAAAATATCCCTTTTATTGCCTTTGGCCTGATGGAAAAAATTAAATTATTTGAAAAGCCTGCTGATGTATTGGCTTATCTTGAAATAAATGAATGGATGGGTAGAAGGACGATACAGCTTCGCATAAAAGATATTCGAGCAGAACATCTCTAAATTAAGTGGGACGGCACAGTGAATAACAACAACGAGCAGCTGGGACTAAACGAGAGTTATGTCGAAATTTTACGAGCGCAGTGGCAGCTTGATCCTTTGAGTGTTCCCGAAGAGTGGCGTAATTATTTTTTAGGGCACAAACCTGCGCAAATCATACCAGTTACTGTAGACGCCAGTGAAGGAAACACCGAAACAAAAATTATTGATCAAGGCGCGGTTCCTTTAGTGGGCATTGCTAAAAAAATTGTAGAGAACATGGAGCGATCGTTAGAAATACCCACAGCCATGTCGTCTCGAGATATTCCCGTCAAAGTGCTTGAAGAAAATCGCGCGATTATCAATGATTATTTAGAAGATGACTCCAGACCCAGATGTTCTTTTACGCACTTAATTGCTTACGCCATTGTAAAAGCCATTCAGGCAAACCCGGCACTTAATAATGGTTACGTAAAGCAAGATAAGCAATTACTAAAGCTGGTGCGTCCTGATATTAATCTAGGGTTAGCGATTGACTTACCTGCGCGTGACGGTGGGCGATCCTTGGTGGTTCCCAACATAAAAGCTTGTCAAAATATGGATTTTTTGACTTTCTTTTATGCGTACAACGATTTGATTGATCGAGCTCGTCTGGGTAAATTAGTTCCTGGCGATTTCGCTGATACCACTTTGACTTTAACCAATCCCGGCGGCATCGGTACCATTTCATCAAGTCCTAGACTCATGCTTGGGCAGGGCGTAATTGTTGCCACTGGTCGTATTGGTTATTCTGCACAATTTGAGTCCACTTCTCCAGAAACCCTGCAGGCTTTGGGAATTGGTAAAGTCATGACGGTGACCTCGACCTATGATCATCGCATTATTCAAGGTGCGGAGTCGGGAATATTCCTGGCACATTTATACCAATTACTGATTGGCGAAGCAGGTTTTTACCAGGAGATTTTTCGCATCATTAAAATCCCCCATCATCCTTATCGCTTAAAAGCTGATCAGGCCGTGGTTTTGGGGCAGCAAGCAGATGTAATTCAAACCGAACGTGCCATGCGGGTGAGCCAATTAATTCATGCTTACCGGGTACGAGGTTATTTGTTGGCGCATGTTGATCCTTTGCATTTAATTTTACGAGAACATCCTGAGTTGGATTTGCAGAATTATGGATTGACCATATGGGATTTGGATCGTGAATTCGATACGCTTGGTGTTCTCGCCCAAAAAACTGCACGGCTGCGCGATATTTTAAAGCAGTTGCGCTATACATACTGCCGTCGCATTGGCGTTGAATATATGTACATCAACGATGTTGTACAAAAAGCATGGTTGCAAAAAAAAGTAGAGCAGGGCAATGAAAAATTTTCCATTGATGAAAAGAAAAGTTGCTTAAGTAAACTTTTGCAGGCGGAAGGGTTTGAACACTTTTTGCATAAACGTTATGTTGGACATAAACGTTTTAGCATGGAAGGCGCTGAAGCGGTTATTGCTGTGTTAAATGAAATCATGGATGAGGCTGCTGCCTTTGGTGTGACCGATGTGATGGTGGGTATGGCTCATCGTGGTCGCTTGAATGTGCTGGCCAATATCATTGGTAAGCCTTATGCGGCTATTTTTGCAGAATTCGAAGACATCGATCCCAGTACCTTTCATGGGTCGGGAGATGTGAAATATCACCTCGGTGCCAGAGGTGTTCATCGTTGGAAAGGCAAACCCAAAGATGCGGCCAATATTGATGAGCGTGAAGTGCGTGTGGAGCTTGCTTGTAATCCCTCGCATCTTGAGGCAGTGAACTCGGTGGTCGAGGGGCAAGTGCGTGCGCAACAAGATTTGGCCGGCGATCGCTTGCGCAAAAAAATCATGCCGCTGCTAATTCATGGCGATGCTGCTTTTGCCATGCAAGGTGTGGTTTATGAAACTATGCAATGCTCTGATCTGCAAGGCTATCGTACCGGTGGAACCGTGCATTTGATTATTAATAATCAAATTGGCTATACCACGTCTCCGGAAAAAGCTCGAACTTCGCTTAATTGTTCTGATGTGGCCCGGGCTATTTTCGCGCCAGTATTGCGCGTTAATGGCGATGATCCCGAAGCCTGCTTAAAGGCGGCTCGCATTGCGCTGGAATATCGTATGCTTTTTGGCCGCGATGTTGTGATCGATTTAGTGTGTTATCGTCGCTATGGTCACAATGAAGGTGACGAGCCTAGCTTTACGCAGCCGATATTGTATGCGGCTATTCAAAAGCATCCCTCGGTGGCCACGATTTATAGTGAACTTTTAGTGCGCCGAGGCGATATCACTACTACAGAATTAGAGAAAATTAAAGAGCAGTATTACAATCGTTTTGAAGAGGCGCATGCCGCAGTTCGAGAAAAAGGGCGCGGCGCATTTTCCAATGATCATATTCCTTTGGGGCAATTGCACGAATCCATTTTAGAAGAAAATTTAGACACTAGCGTTTCGGTGGAAACCCTAAAGCAGATTGCTGATAAAGTAACTTTTGATCCAGAAGCCATAGAAATTCATCCTCGTGTAAAAAGCTTAGTATTGGATCGTCGTCGCGCCATGGTATTTAGCGGAACGCCGGGAATCGATTTTGGCATGGCGGAAATCTTAGCTTACGGAACGCTTCTTCTGGAAGGATTTCCTGTGCGCGTGAGCGGTCAAGATTGTGGCCGTGGGACTTTTGCGCATCGTCATGCCGTATTGTACGATATCAATAATGGCCAGTCGTATATTCCACTTAATCACTTGCGTCATACCCGTGATGAGGGCGAAGAAGTTTGGCAGCCCAGTCGTTTTCGCATTTATGATTCGCCACTCAGTGAAGAGGCTGTGCTTGGATTTGAATATGGCTACTCGGTGATTCATCCTAAATCTTTGGTGATTTGGGAAGCGCAGTTTGGAGATTTTTTTAACGGTGCACAAATCCAAATCGATCAATTTATTTCTTCTTCAGAAGCGAAATGGCAGCAACGTAGTCGTTTAACCATGTTATTGCCGCACGGCTATGATGGGCAAGGTCCGGAACATAGCTCGGCACGGGTTGAGCGCTTTTTGCAGCTGTGTGCCGAGGATAATATGCGTGTGGCTAATTGTTCAACGCCTGCGCAGATGTTTCATTTACTGAGAAGACAGGCTAAATTGCCCAAAAAACCTTTGGTTATATTTACTCATAAAAGTCTTTTACGCGCTGAAGATGCCGCTTCCTCGTTGGAAGAATTGGCCACTGGATGTTTCAAGTTTGTCATCGATGATCCGCGCTATGTCTCAAATAAAAAAAGTAAACGGGTGATTTTCTGTAGCGGTAAAGTGTATTGGGATTTAGAGCGCCATCGCCGCGAAAATAAATCTGGAAAAGATATTAGCATCGTGCGTATCGAACAACTTTATCCGTTTCCTAAAGAACAAATATCGGCTATTTTGCAATCAGCGGTGGCTGCCAAGGACATTGTTTGGCTGCAAGAAGAACCAAAAAATTGCGGCGCCTTTTCGTATGTCGAGCCTTTGTTTCGTCAATTAGGAGTCGCGGTACGCTATATTGGTCGTTCAGCTTCAGCGAGTCCTGCCACAGGTTCTCCAAAGGCGCATCGTCGCCAACAGCAGGCAATTATGGAAGCAGCATTTACGGCAGTGCACGCCAGTGAAAGTAGCGAGGAAGTTTTATGAGCAAAACGCGTCAAGAATTAATGGAAATCATTAAGCATCGTCATAAAAATACTGTGTTGGAGGCGTTGGGGATTAGTGTTGATGCTTTTGATCCTGAAGTGGTGGTTTCATTAGTTGTTGACCATCGCCACTTACAACATGCCGGTATCGTTCATGGCGGGATTTTTGTTTTGCTGGCAGAGTCTGCGGCATCTATTGCCGGTGCTTTGCTGGTTGATATTACAAAATACAATGTCTTTGGCATGGAAATTAATGCCAATCATGTGCGCTCAGTAGCAAGTGGCAAAATTTCTGCTCAGTCGCGACTGATTTATCAAGGTCGAACCACGCTGGTATATGGGATAGAAATTACCAATGATAAAAGTGAATTAGTATCGGTATCGCGTTGCACCTTAGCTGTGCGTAAAAAAAATAGCCGTTAGTTGTTTTCTCTTAAGAGCCTGTGTTACCAATTCAAGTACCTTCTTTTCAAGGTAGGTGGGTGCACATGTTTTGGAAATTATGTTTTAGCGTAATCTCTTTAAGTTTAATGGCGACTACAATTTATGCAGAACGCCTGCAGCTATGCAGTAATGCAAAAGATGCCTCTAAGCGTTGCTTGAATGGTCATTTGTTTATTCCTTCCGCAATAAATAAATTGCCATTTATAACCACCGATATCCTAACCGGTCTTCAGGTGAAAATGGGTAGTACTTTGGATATAACAGCAGTGCCAGCTGAGAAACATGCGCTAGTTTCAGGCGGTGCACAGTATGACCTGCAAATTGCCGTGCTTGACTGGCTTGCGGTTGCGGGTGCTTTTTCTGGAGGATTTCTGAGCGGTGTGGGAGGTGACATTATTAACTTTGGGACTGGGGGGCAGTTTGATTATTCTTTAGGTGGTCGGTTTTTATTGTGGAAAAATTCGCGATTTTTAATTTCCACCAGCCTGGATTTTTTGGGCACAGGTTACACGGGGATGGATCTTCTCAGGTTCGCAAATAGTGCGCCTAATCTAGTTAAGCCTATAGAAACTTGCTTTAATGGTCTGAGTAATACTAAAGAGCAGAAAAAAGATAAAAAAGCTGCTTGTGCCAGTATCAATAATGCGCTGAAAAAGTTTAATTACGAACTGGGATTTAATGCCGAAATTTCTATGGCGATGGGGATTAACCCCGCGGCGGGTTTTCGGACCAACTTGGGCTATCAACAACTTTTCCGAAGTAAAACTGATGCCGCAGATTTTAAAGGGCAGGTATATGCTGGATTCGCTGTTAGTTTAGATCTATCTCCTGTCACCCCTGTTCCTTTGGGATTTTTATTGGGAGCGCAGTACGCCTATCGCCTCGATAATATGCCATCCGAATTTTTGCATCTGGGTGCTTTAACTTTACATGGCGGAATTTTTTACACTGGAAGTGATCATATATCTGTTGGGCTTGAAGTCTCCGACGAGATGGTACCAGTGGGGATTGGTCCGGTCGTCGAACGGAGCAATCTGTTTTCGGGTGCTCTTAATTTTGGTTTCTACTGGAATTAGTGAGGGGGCTTAAATGTTGAAAATGAAAAAAGTCTTGATGCTTTTATGGTTGGCAATGCTATCGGCTTGCTTAGGACAAAGTGCTTCGCCAGACTGCTCAGTTCCGCAGAATTCGGCGGCAACTAAGGCGTCACAAGATTTTATTTTAAGTAAAACTGGCGGTCAATTAACGTATGGACCATGGACTTTCAGTGTTGCTGCCGGCGTATTAAAAGAAGATGCCCAAATACGTGTTGAAGATAAAACCGGATCTAATTTAGGTGTTACGATTCCTCATAATTTCACAACCAGTGGTGGTCAGACCATTACTGTTGTGGATCATCATCCGCCTAGTGGCATGATAACTCCAATTCGAATTGTGGCTCTTGCACCCATCGAATATGTTGGCCCGGGACGCATTATCGCTACCTTAAACACAACCGGTTTGCCGGCTCACGACTTAACCGTAATGCAAAGCGCGGGGCAACAAGCAGTCCCAGATTTTTCAAAAATACCAGAAGCGAGTTCTAAGTCATATATTATTACACCAGCACAAAATTTGTCAGTCCAAGATTCAGGTTGGATTTATGTTTTGCAGCATGACTTGGAAGGAAAGCAGGAATGTTTAGAAAAGCAGGTGAATGAGATCGCCGAAAAGATTGGAGACGCGGTAGGCGTATACGTCGATGACCCTTGTAAGGCTTGCCAAGCGGTGGCAGAGGTGGTGGTTGATTTTAATAAGTGCCAAGATCTGGTAAATAATTTAGGACCAACTTTATGTGAAACTTTTCTTAGCGAAAGCGCCAAAGAAAGTTGGACGTCGACCATAATAAATTCAGCTTGCAAGGGCGGGACCTGGCTTGGTTCTTGGGTGATTTCCTATGGAATCGAGCTTTACACGGGAGAGGATCCCGCTGTGTCAATTTGCAACAATGCCGACAACCTAAAGAAATTTTTGGATCAGTATAAAATTCGTGCCGACTGTATGTGTGATTTATTTATTCGTGATCCTAGGTGCAAAGATACCTCAGAAAATCAAGATTGCAAAAATATTTGGAATTCCGTGGTGAACGCCAATTCCAAAAAATAAAAAGCACTGCTGTCTGGATTTTTTTAAAGAGTGATTTACAACTTGGGTTATGGCAAAAAAATTAGCAAGTACTTTTAAGTTACCTCCAGGCCTTACTCCGAAAATGTTGCTTGATGCATATGTCTTGATGCAGACATCGCGCATGCTGGATCAACGCATGCTGATTATGCTTAAACAAAATAAAAGTTTCTTCCATATCGGAGCCATGGGTCATGAAGCAATTCAAGTCGCTGCGGCTTTTGCTTTGACAAAAAAACGGGACTGGCTATTTCCCTATTATCGTGATCAAGCACTTTGTTTGGGCATGGGAGAATCGGCGTACGAGTGCTTATTGGGATTTTTGGCAAAAGCCGATGATCCTAATTCCGGTGGTCGGCAAATGCCGCAGCATTATGGGCATAAAGATTGGAATATTGCGACCAGTTCATCATCGACGGGAACACAGTTTTTGCAGGCAGTGGGCTGTGCTTTTGCTACCATGTACGAAAGCAAAAGCGACTACGCAGTGAGCTTAGTTTGTTCTGGTGAGGGCACCATCAGTCAAGGTGATTTTCACGAAGCCTTGAGTTGGGCCACCAGAGAAAAAGCGCCAGTTATCTTTTTGGTCGAGGACAATCACTATGCCATTAGTGTGCATGTCGACGAACAACGTCCCGGCGGGAAAGTAGGGCAAATTGCTAAAGGTTATCATGGGCTTCGTTTGATTGAAGTCGACGGTTGTGATTTTATAAAAAGTTTTATCGCCATGAAAGACGCTGTGGCTCATGCGCGGGAAGGCCATGGTCCGGTCTTGGTCGAGGCTAATGTGGTGCGTTTATTGCCGCACAGCTCTTCTGATAATCACGATAAGTATCGCAGCCGCCAAGAATTACAGACGGATTTAAAGCGCGATCCGTTGCTTCAGTTTCGCGAATTTTTATTGCAGCATAACTTTACGCAAAAAACAAAATTAGATGCTTTAGACGCATCGATTCACGAGGATATTTCTAAAGCGGCCGATAAAGCTGATGCCGCAGCCATGCCTGATCGTGCGACTGCGCTGCGTTTTATTGACAGCGAAGAACCAGAACCGGCGCTGGTGGCACCTTTGATTGTGCCTGGTAGCCCTGAGGTTGTTTTGGTCGATGCTATTAATAAAGCTTTGTCAGAGGAAATGGCACGCAATGATAAAGTATTGGTTTTTGGTCAAGATGTAGCGAAGGGCAAGGGCGGTGTTTTTACTGCTACTAGAGGATTAACTGATCGTTTTGGCGACGAGCGTTGTTTTAATGCGCCCTTGGCCGAGTCGAGTATTGTGGGGGTCTCGATTGGTTTAGCCATGCGAGGCTACAAGCCCGTTCCGGAAATTCAATTCAGCGACTATATTTGGACAGCGATGATGCAAATTCGCAATGAATTATGCACGGTTCGCTACCGTTCCAATAATGCCTTCTCTACTCCGGTGGTTATCCGTACACCCGTCGGTGGTTATATTCATGGCGGTCTTTGTCACTCGCAGAATATCGAAGCGACGTTTGCCCATTTTCCTGGTCTTAAAATTGCTCTGCCCTCGACAGCTCTGGATGCTTATGGACTATTGAAAGCTGCGATTCGCTGCTCAGACCCGGTTTTATTTTTAGAGCATAAAGCCTTGTATCGACAAAGTTTTGCCAGAAGCCAATTGCCAGAAGAGGATTGGGTGCTTCCCTTTGGTAAAGGCGTGGTTCGCAGAGAGGGTAGCGATTTGACCGTCGTGACGTATGGCGCCATGGTGCAGCGTGCTATTGAAGCAGCTAGAATACTTCACGAAGAAAACATCGATGTCGAAGTCCTCGATTTAAGAACAATTAGGCCCTATGATTGGGAGTTGATTGAGACAAGTGTTAAAAAAACTGGCAAAGTTTTGGTCTTGCACGAAGATTGCCGTTTCATGGGATTTGGTGCCGAGCTTGCGGCGGAAATTTCTGACAAATGCTATGAGTACCTAGACGGTCCAGTGAAGCGACTTGCTGGAGCGGATAGCCCAGTGCCGTTTAATTGGGATTTAGAGGAAGCGATCTTGCCGCAGCCCAAGGATATTTTGGCAGCCATAAGAGAATTGGCCTATTTATGACAATGCCGCTGGCTGCGAGAATGCGGCCGAATTCGTTAGCAGAGATGGTTGGACAAGAACACCTGTTGGGCAAAGAGGGTCTTTTATCCAAACTGCTTGAGCGAAAAGCGTTGCCTTCTTTGATATTATGGGGTCCGCCTGGATCAGGTAAAACCACCTTAGCTGAAAATCTGTGTCGTGCCGTGGCTGGTAAGCTGATTCGCATGTCAGCGGTCATGGCCGGCGTCAAAGAAATTCGCGAAGCGGTGTTGGCTGCTGAAAAAAATCGGCAGTTAGATTCTACTGTGAAAACCTATTTATTTGTCGACGAGATTCATCGCTTTAATCGCACACAACAAGACGCTTTGTTGCCACACGTAGAAGCTGGCGTCGTCACTTTAATAGGCGCCACGACGGAAAACCCTTCTTTTAGTGTTAACACTCCGCTTTTATCACGATGTCGCGTATTGGTATTAAAGCCGCTTGAGGCAGGGCATTTTCATACCTTGATTGCCAGGGCGCTCAGAGATCCCGAAAGAGGCGTGCCATCCGATGCTATTTTGCAACTCGAAGATGATGCCAGAGAGTTGCTGGTATTGGCGTCTTCTGGTGATGCGCGTATTTTGTTGTCGACGCTAGAGGTGGCTGCTGACTTAACCATGTGTGCTAAAGCGTCTACTATTAATTTAAATCATGTGCAGATGGCGGTGGGTAAACGATTAATATCCCACGATAAGGTGGGAGATGCACATTACAATGTCGCCAGTGCTTTTATCAAAAGTATGCGCGGTAGTGACCCTGATGCGACTTGTCATTATTTGGTGCGCATGCTCGAGGCGGGCGAGGATCCACGTTTTATTTTACGGCGCATGGCTATCTTTGCCAGTGAAGATATTGGCAACGCTGATCCACAAGCGATTCAAGTTGCCGCCGCGGCTTTTCAAATTTTTGAATGGATAGGAATGCCCGAAGGCTATTTGACATTAACGCAAACGGCAATCTATTTGGCATGCGCACCTAAATCAAATGCTGTGGTCGCTGCCTATGAAAAAGCTGCAAGCGATGTGGAAATTTATGGTGCCTTGCCAGTTCCGTTACATATTTGTAATGCTCCCACTAACATGATGAAAAGTATGGGTTACGGTAAGGAATATCGTTATCCTCATGCCTATGAAAATAATTATGTTGAACAGCAGTATCTGCCCGACAAATTAGTTGGTCAAAAATATTATGTTCCTACCAGAAATGGTTACGAGCGTTTTATTGTTGAACGATTGATGAAGTTGAAAAATAAAGTGCAAGGTGATTGATGAAAATTTGCAAAAAATTGCTAATATTGTCGCTGTTGCTTGGCAGTTTTCCCTCGTCAGCGATTCAGTATGCTGTGATCATTGATGCTGGCAGCACCGGTTCTCGGGCGCTTGTCTATCGCTATCGTAAAATTAAAAACCAAGTGTTGCCCAAAATAGAATTAATGGCCTCTGCAGAAAAAGGGGAAATGGTTTCTTGGCACATGAAAATTGAACCAGGGATTTCTTCTTTTTCGCACAATCTGCCAGGATTGCAGGACAATTTAAAACCTTTGTTGCAGTACATAAAAACAAAACTAGGCAATGACCCGAAGTTAATTAAAAAGACGCTCATTTTAATGCAAGCGACCGGCGGGGTGCGGTCTTTAGATCTTCTAGATCAGAAAAAATTGATGCAAGACGTGCGGCTTGTTTTATCGCAAGCAGGGTTTAGTAATGCTCGTGCTGAGGTTATTGCTGGCCCAGTAGAAGGTGTCTATCAATGGCTAACGGTTAATTATTTGGAAGGTAATTTAGAAAAGCCAAGGCATACCAAAGGCATCATCGAGATGGGTGGCGCCTCCATGCAAGTTACTTTTTCACCTAAAAAGCCACCGAAAAAACATGGTTTTCCCTTAAAAGTTGGCTCCCATTCTTATTTTCTTTATTCTTATAGTTATGATGGGTTTGGAGAAACTAGTGCAGTTGCCAAGTGGCAAAATTCACATTGCCAAGCGAATGGTGGTTTTGATAAGTGCAAGGAAAGCATTGCCCAGCATCTAAGCAAAAAGGAATGTGATTTTGCTGGCGAATGTGGCTTAGATGGAGCCTATCAAATGCCACTTGAAGGGAAGTTTTGGGGCATTGATAATTTTCATGATATTGGGGAATTAACCAAAAAGCCTTATTTATCTGCACATGGAGTCGAGGAACTTGGTCTAAAATTGTGCGGCAAAACCGTTTCGCATCTTGCTAAACTTTATCCTGAAAGAGCGACGCGTGATTTAGAAATTGATTGTTTTGATTTGGCATATTTTTCTCTTATTTTGTCGGGGCATGGACCAGAATTCAAAGGTATAGGTTTTCATAAAAAAACGGAACAGATTGTGGCTGCTGGCAAAATTGGCAAAATCACTATTTCCTGGACTTTAGGCTCACTGCTGCACCAAACCCTGACAAAGCCACTTGCGGTTTATTAGGAATTGTCATAAAAATCTATATTCAAGTGAGCAAAAAATATGAACACAGCAAAAAGAAAAAATTTAAAAGTTGAAAATGTTAAGTCGAGCGGATCGGCTTTTTTAGCACCGCTCGAGGTTGCTTTTGCCGCTGGCAACTATTGGCAGGTGAGAAAACTTGTTTTTAATATTGAAAAGGATGCACAGGCAAGCGCAAGGGACAAGGCTGAAAGCTTGTCTATGCTGGTGCGTATTAAAGCAGATCCGGCCGTGCTTGCTCTTGCTTTGCTTGGGATCGTTTCGTTTATAATGGCATCGTGGATATCTGTTAATTAAATTAATTGAGGCAGCATGCTTTGGAATATTTTTGCTAAAAATCCGTTTCAATCCTTAGAAACGCTCATGAAAAAAGTCATGACTTGTTTTCAAAAAACCGAAGGCTTGTTTGATGCTTTATTTGCTGGTGATAAGGAACGTGTGCATGCTTTGGCCAAAGAAATTAGCCAAATTGAACATGAATGCGATTTGCTTAAACAAGACATACGTGCTCACATGGCAAAAAGTGTGTTTTTGTCATTAGATCGTCGTGATATCATACACGTTCTATCAAACATGGATGCCATTGCCGATATTTCCGAAGACTTAGGGGTGCTTTTGACATTGCGTTGGATGGAATTACCAAAAGATTTGCAAGCCCCATTTCGTAATTTGTTAGCACGTACCCACCTTGTTGTTATTGAAGCCAGCGGGGTAATTGAATTATTGCATCGCTTGCTTGAAACCGGCTTTTCTGGGCCCGATGCAGAAGAAGTTTTAAAAAGAATTAATAAAATTGATCAACTGGAGCACGAGGCTGACAAAGCCCAAGATATTTTTGGCAAAGCGCTCTTTACTCATGAAGATGAATTTAAGCCTGCTGCTCTTTTTATGTGGATTAAGATTTCCAATAAAGTCGGTGATTTATCAAACGCTGCTGAACGCATGGTAAACCATATTCGTTTAATGATCTCTGCTGTCTAAATAGTAATACATCATTTGAGGCTTTCGTATTTATGGATCAAGCATTAATCATACTCGGTGTGTGTCTTGTGGCCGGTTTTTATATGGCCTGGTCTATTGGGGCCAACGACGTGGCCAATGCCATGGGAACCAGTGTCGGAAGTCATGCCTTGACGATTGGTCAAGCCATCGCCGTTGCTGCTGTCTTTGAATTTTTGGGTGCTTTTTTAGTGGGTGGTCAAGTTACCAATACCATTAAACAAGAAATTGTGGACCCAATGATGTTTGCTGGGGATCCCATCGGTTTTGCCGGTGGCATGACGGCGGCCTTATTGGCGACGGCGGTTTGGCTGCAATTTGCGAGCGCTAAAGGGTTACCGGTATCAACGACCCATAGTATTGTTGGTGCTGTGGTTGGCTTTGGTGTTGTGACTGGTGGCTGGGATGCGGTGAAATGGGACGCACTGAGCGGCATTGTTTTAAGTTGGTTTATTTCGCCTTTGCTCGGCGGTATTCTTGCTTTTGCTACATTTTTTATTATCCGAAAATATATTTTAGATTCCAAAGACCCCTTGCTTATGACCAAAAAGATCGGTCCATATATGCTGTTTGTGGTCGTGGCGGCGACTTCTTTCTTGTTTTTTGATAAAAGTTTAAGTGGATTGAAGTGGATTTATCGTGAAGAGTTGGCATTTTTATTAACCATCAGTTTTTCTCTCATACTGGTTTTGGTTACTACAATGCTGCTGCTGCGAGGTAAAGTAGAACCAATTGATCGAGATGCTAATCTGGCGCATGTGGAAAGAATTTTTGCTTGGTTCCAGATAGTCACTGCCTGTTTTATGGCGCTGGCCCATGGCAGTAACGACGTGTCTAATGCCATCGGTCCTGTGGCGGCGGTGGTCTCCATTGTGAAAGATGGCTATATGACTTCTTCCGCAGAGGTCCCTTTATGGCTGCTGGGGCTAGGGGGAGTTGGTATCGTGGTAGGGCTTGCTACCTATGGTCGCAAAGTCATCGAAACCATTGGCACCAGTATCACTGAAATTACGCCGACACGCGGATTTGCTGCGGAATTTGGGGCGTCATTTACCATTTTAGTAGGCAGTTCTTTTGGACTTCCTTTGTCTACGACACAAGTATTGGTGGGTGCAGTTATTGGCATTGGATTGGCACGCGGAATTTCTGGATTGAATATTGTTGTCATTAAAAGAATCATGGGATCTTGGATAATTACAATTCCCACCACAGCATGCGTATCCGGTGGCTTAAGTTATATTTGGCAACTTGTTCGATAATATGTTTTTGCGCACTCAGAGTTGTCATGCCAGCGCAGACTCACTACTGTTCAGGACGTTTTAGGGGATTTAGTCCCCCTTAGAAAAAGGGGGTAGGGGGATTTTCTTCGACGCTGCTATGTCCAGCCCCAGTGCACAGAATTTGGGTGCATTCCTGCGCAGTCCAGGTTTCCAGGCGGGATTCTGCGCATCTGCAAACGGCACTTCGCTAAAATGCTGAATCTCATCTTTAATCGCCGTATTCAATTGTCTTCCAGTCAGGTTGATGGGATAACTGAAAACAATCATTTCGATTAAATCATAATCCAGTAACGGCCGGTTGTCTTTACCGTTTAATAACGGAAATTCTTCAAGCCATCT
>CANFCB010000025.1 GCA_947445025.1 Myxococcales bacterium | reverse complement strand
GGTATATTGGTTTTGATTATCCGTAAAAATATCTGCAAACTTCCAGCGTAAACCGATCCAGAATTCATGCCTTTCACCGTTTAAAAAAGTTTGCTTAGGCCTATACTGATAAGAAAATGAAATATTGGGAAAATAACGCGCATTCATGAGCGATAATGGTTGGACAAAAATATAAGTTTGTCGAAGAGAGCAAATTTTAAGATTTAAGTTATCTGTAGATGCCATGGCCAAACAACTTTGGATTAAAATCACGACAATGGCGTAAATGCGCAGGCGCATTATTCTGCTTTAACAGGTTGTCGAAGCAAACCCCTCACTGCCAACAAAGCAACTACAGCTAAAAGTGCGCCACCAATGACATCGGCGAAATAGTGCTGTTTGACCGTCATAGTTGATATCGCAATTAAACATGCCCATATTACGGCAAAAATTCCCCACATTTTACTCTGTTTGCACATGAAAAATGCCGCTAACGTTGATAACGCAACATGCAAAGAAGGGAAACAGTTGGTGGGCAAATCGATTAAATATAATAACGCGCGCGCTGAATCCGCGGGCGAATCACTTAAAGGTTCTCTATACAACAAAGTTGGATAATAAATAAAAATTATACACGCAATTAACGTCGCGATGGCCATAGAGTATAACATGCCACTGTAGTCTTCAGGCTTGGTCACCAAGAAAAAGGCCAAAGGAAGAAACACGTAATCTGAAACATAAATCCAAATCGTCCAACTGATAAAAGGAACGGCATGATCAGGATACAATCGTGCTAAAGGAACAGCATCGGCAATTCCAAGGTAAGCTGCACCTAAATAACATAACATAAATAGAGAAGAGCCTAAAAAAAAGGCCTGCCACTTTTTAGCAAGTGGAATAACTGCTAATCTCATACTCGTGTCACCCGTAAATAACATCTATGAATATCAGCATAAACCATGTAAGTGCTATCCGTCAATTGAACGGCTTTCTTGATTTAGGAGCTCTTCGTGAAACCTATGCTGGCCGCCCTGCAAATGACTTCGACAGAAAATCTCGCTCACAATTATGATGTGTGCCAAAGTCTTATCCAAAAAGCTGCAAGGCTTGGCGCCAAGCTGGTTTGTCTGCCGGAGAATTTTTCCTTCTTGGGAGAAGATAGCCAGCAAAATAAACAAATAGCCGAACAGCCAAAGGGCGAGTTGCTACAATCTTATTGCGCACTTGCTAAAAAAAATCAGGTCTGGCTTTCGCTTGGTGGATTTCTAGAAATATCCCCGAGCCAACAAATTTTTAACACCCATATTATTGTAGACGATACTGGCGATATTAAAGCAAGCTACCGAAAAGTGCACCTTTTTTCCCTCGATATGGCAAGCAGTTCTGCGCTGGATGAATCCAAAACCATTACCAGCGGCGATGAGCTAGTCGTGGCCAGAAGTCCGCTTGGTATCTTAGGACTTTCTATTTGTTACGACTTGCGTTTTAGTGCTCTTTACCTGGCGCTGGCAAACCAAGGGGCTCAAATAATGTTGGTGCCTGCGGCATTTACCAGCACCACGGGCAAGGCCCATTGGGAAATACTTTTGCGAGCACGTGCCATTGAAACCCAAGCTTACGTAGCAGCAGCCGCCCAGACCGGCGTTCATAGTGGCAAGCGAAGCAGCCATGGCCATGCCATGATTGTGGATCCTTGGGGCAATATTGTGGCGCAATGCAGTGAAGGCGACGGCATTGCTCTGGCGCCCATTGATTTGGATTATTTAGCAGCTATACGCAAACGCATTCCTATTTTCAAACACCAACGGCCCGACGTGTATCAAAAACCAGTTATTATCTATGAATAGCAGTCACCGCGTTCAATTTTTAATTCGCTTTGGCTATTTAGGCCACTTGTTTCACGGCGTGCAACCACAAAAAAATGCAGCAACCGCTGGCGGTGCACTCTATGAACATATTTTGCAGGCGGCGCAAATTCCGCCCCGGGCGCTGCAATTTTCTGCGCGCACTGACAAGGGTGTACATGCCCTAATGAACGCCGCCACGTGCTGGTTTAAAACACCATTTGCTAGTGAACAATTTATCAAAACGCTGACAACTTTTAGAACGCCTGGATTGCTGAGTGTTTATGCCGAGGCGGTGCCGCGTTTTGTGCATGCTAGAGGGTCGGCAAAAGCAAAACATTATCGTTATGTTATCGAAGATAATTGTGAAAACCAGCCGCAAAATATTTTCGCTTGGCAAATCGTACCCATACTAGATATTGCTCCTATGCAAAACGCAGCTGAGCTGATGCTCGGTGAGCATGATTTTTCTTCTTTTCGCACAGCGGGGTGTTCAGCAAATACCACTGTGAAAAATATGTATCGCATTCATATTTGCAGAATCAAAAATTCAAATCAAATTCATATCGATATTATCGGTGATGCTTTTTTACGACAAATGATCCGCGCCATGGTGGGACTGTTTGCAGAAGTTGGAGCGGGACTCAAGGAAGCTGCCGAAATACCATTCATTCTAGAGGCTAAAGATAGAAAAAAAGCAGGTATCAACGCACCTGCCCATGGGCTTACTTTGATGCAAGTGGGCATCGATTTCCCCCTAGGTCACAACCCGCTTTTACCTTTTTTTAAGAAAGCTGATTGATCTCACCCAGCATAATTTTAGTGAAATTGTCAGCCATCTCGTCTAGCTCATCTTGGCGAGGGCCCTCAATTAAAATGCGAAGTTTATTTTCTGTTCCGCTATAGCGAACAAATACACGCCCTTGTCCTGCCAGCCGCCTTTCAATCTCTTTGATGGCTTGCATGGAACGGGGCAATTTCTCAAATTTAATTTTTTTAAGTACAGCAACATTGCGGATGGTTCTGGGAACCAAGTCAAAAAGGTTGGCTATGTCTGAAAGTGGTTTCCCCGACTCTTTTAAAAGGGCCAACAACAGCAACGCACCAACCATGCCGTCACCCGTGGTTCCTTGATCAAAAAAGATCAGATGCCCAGACTCTTCGCCTCCCCAATTTAATTTCTTTTGTCGCATGCGTTCCACAACATATCGATCACCAACGTCTACTCTTTCAACGGCAATGCCTTTACTTTTAAGGTATAAATCTAAAGCAAAATTGCTCATATCAGTGGTAGCGATCGTGTTCTTTTGCAGCAGACCTTTTTCTTTTAGGTAAATAGCAATCAGTGCTAACATAATTTCGCCAGAAACAATTTGACCTTTTTCATCGATGACTTTAATGCGATCAGCGTCACCGTCGAGAGCGATCCCTAAATTGGCCTGACATTCCAGCACTAAAGCTTGGGCTTTTTCAGGATATAATGAACCAACGTCGGCATTAATATTAATCCCGTCTGGTTCATCACCCAAAGTCACAACTTCAGCGCCTAATTCTTGTAAAACTTGCGGCGCCACACGATAGGCTGCACCATGGGCACAATCTAAAACAATGCGCATGCCGTCAAGCGTGCTTTGATTAGGGAAGGCAGATTTCAAATAAACAATATAGCGCCCAACAGCGTCATCAATGCGACGCGCTTTGCCGATAGCGATACCCGTCGGTCTGATAGACTCGATCTGCTTGGTTAAAATCAATTGCTCTAATTCCAGCTCAATGGCGTCTGGTAATTTAAAGCCATCCTGACAAAAAATTTTAATGCCGTTATCCTCAAAAGCGTTATGACTAGCAGAAACGACAATACCAGCATCGGCCCGCATCGATTGTGTAATAAAAGCAATACCAGGCGTTGGCAGCGGTCCCACCAACATGACGTCGACCCCCATCGAACAAATGCCGGCCGATATTGCTTGCTCAAAACAATAGCCAGACAGTCTGGTATCTTTACCAATCACGATGCGTTTACGATGCCCCTGATCTGAAAGTCCCAGACGACCAGTGCTTACCAAATAAGCAAGACCGCGACCAAGCGCCAAAGCAACTTCCACAGTCATCGGATAAACATTGGCCCGGCCACGAATACCGTCTGTCCCAAATAAAACGCGTTCCTGCATAACCACATCACCATCTTTTATTTAACTTCAACTGGTTGCTTAGCACTATTTTTCATAGCTCGTATCAGCCAAGCGACAGAGCCTTTAGCAGGATCGGACTCAATTGGATTTTGCCTAACTAGAGAAAGAAGGTGTGCGACAAGTGGCGCCAAAGTAATTAAAATCACGCCAGCCTTCACCTTCTGCTGCCACGCTAAAGTTGGCCCAGAAAATGTTGCCATAAAGAAAAATAATATAGAAGTGGATAAAAAACGCGATTTCATTGTATTTTCCAAAGTAGATTAATAATTAAGATGGAATTGAGGTGGCATAGCGCCTTGGTACTGTCAATCAGGAGCATTGATGTCCGCCCTCATTCGTGTTGTTTCTTTTCAAGAAAAGCTCAAACTTAAAAACATCAGCAGTAACTCGGATGATATTTTTAAAAGCAAAAAAGAAGCACAACAAAAATTAAAAAAAGACATTGAAAAACTAGCGGAGCTCCAAGAGGTTCTTTACGCAGAAAATAAAACCGCTTTACTGGTAATATTTCAAGGTATGGATACCTCGGGAAAAGACAGCATGATTAAGCACGTCATGACCGGCATCAATCCTCAAGGCTGCGAAGTTCATAGTTTCAAGCCTCCTTCTGCCGAAGAACTTTCCCATGATTACCTCTGGCGATGTGCCAAATGGGCGCCAGCCAAGGGAAAAATCGGAATTTTTAACCGATCCTACTATGAAGAAGTGACCATTGCGCGTGTGCATCACGAACTGATCAGCAAGGAAAACTTGCCGGCCAAATTGACAAAGCACCATCTCTGGGATCAGCGCTGTGAAGAAATAAATAATTATGAAAAATACTTAAGTGAAAATGGCACAACTATTTTGAAATTTTTCTTACATATTTCCGAAGACGAACAAAAACAGCGTATATTAAAACGCATCAACGACAAAAGCAAACATTGGAAATTTGACGTCAGCGATATTCGTGAACGCGAATATTGGGACAAATATGCCACAGCTTATGAAAAAGCAATTTCGCTAACGAGTACAGATTTTGCGCCCTGGCGCATCGTTCCCTCTGATCAAAAAATGAACGCGCGTATCGCGGTCGCTGAAGTTATAGTCAAAAAACTGCAACAAATGAAACTGAGCTATCCTAAGCTTAGCGCCAAAGGCGAAAGCGATCTTAAAAAAGCCAAAGCACTTTTAGGGAAAAATTAATGCCCGGCTCCAACTTGAAAAGTTTCGTTGCTGGTCGGATTTTTCTCTCTAGTTTTAACCACAAACAGGCCCATAAAAAATGCCGGAATTGTCAAAACAAAAATCATGACTGCTGCTGGTAGAAATGTACCGTTATACACAGCGCCCATGATTGACGTCACAATCGACATGGTTAAAAGGCGCATGGCTTGAAATAATGCAGCAGAACTGGCGCGCATACCTGGAAACATGTCCATGGTCGCAGCGAAGAGAACGCAGCCCGGCAGAGCAATACCCGCGGTAAAAAAGCTCATAAAAATGGTAATGATAAGCGGATGATCCAAATGGCTCACGCCAATAGCAAATAGAACAACACTGGCCAACAAAGAAAGCCATAAGCTCACGCGCAGCATTTGATTCACGTTAAAATGATTCATTAAAGTAGGAATAGCTAAACTAACCGCAGCAAAAGCCCCGACCACCGAGCCTTGATAAAATGCGTATTGCTTTAGAGGAACGCCTAAGGCCTCCATAAACAAAAGCGGTGCCATACCGATAAACATAAAGTAGCAAGCGGCCAAAAAAGACATGCTTAAGGTCGCAGCCATAAATAAGCGGTTGCCTAAAAGTGAAAAATAGTTAGCAGCCATTTGCCGCATCCGAAAAGGTTCGCGGTTATAATGCGTTTCTGGAAGCAGTAAGGCTACCATGACGGCGCCAAAAAGTGCACCGAGGCCAGTGACCACAAAAGTCGATCGCCAGCCAAACTCGTCAGTTAAATAAACACCCGCAATAGGGGCTGCGGCCATCACAATAGTAACTGTCGTATTCATGACCGATAAAAGCCGAGCCTGTTTCTCACCTTGATAGATATCGCCAATAACAGCAAGCGCGATAGTAAGCGGTGCTCCCACTCCAACCCCTTGAATAAAACGGCCGAGCAAAATGCTGCTAATATTAGGTGCAAACATGCAAAGCCCGCTGCCTAAAACAAAAAGCAGAGAACCGGCAATCAATAAAGGACGACGTCCATAGCTGTCAGACAAAGATCCGCACAGCAAGCTTGAACAAAAAAAGCCGAAAAAGTTAAGGCTCAAAGTCCACTGCATGACCTGCGCATTAGTGCCAAAATGATGCATCATCTGCGGGAAAGCAGGCGCATACAAATCTAATTCGCTCCAACCAACGATTAGTAAAATTAATAGAACTACAGGCACCCAAGGGGATGCCTTGGCAAGAGGGGTAAACACTTACTTTGGTAAATTATTTAAAATTTTATGAATATTGTCAACTTTTTCTGGGCTCTCGTCGAGAATGAAAACCAGATTGGGCACGATACGCAATTTCACTTTCTTGGCCACTTCCTTTCTTAAAAGCCATTTCTCTGCTTCTAAAATTTTCGTAGCCCCGGCTATGTTATCGTCACTGCCAAACACAGAATAATAAATTGTGGCAACGCTTAAATCAGGGCTGACCTTAACGTTGCTAATGGTAACAAAACCAGGAAGAGGTGTTCTTAAACCGCGAATTAAAAACTCAGAAACTACTTTACGGATTTCTGCTGAAACGCGTTCGGCTCGAATAGACATCACTTTTTTCCTTTATCAAACTTTATCAAACCGAAGCAGCCGTTGGGCTTTCCACTTTTGGCGTCATCTTAGGTTCATTCTTAATCGCTTCATCTAATTTAGCAGCAACTTGCTTGGTGTCGAAACATTCAACGAGATCGCCTTCTTGCAAATCATCAAAGCCCAAAACACCCAAACCACATTCGTATCCGACACCGACTTCACGCACGTCATCTTTAAATCGTCGCAAACTGGTTATGCCGCCTTGAAAGAGCACTTTGCTGTCTCGCTTCACGCGTACATTGGCGGAACGGAGGATTTTGCCATCAGTCACATAGATACCTGCAATCATACCCAGCTTGGTGACCGGAAATACTTGTCGGACTTCGGCTCTACCAAGATAGCTTTCTTCAATAACAGGAGACAAGAGACCAGCCATGGCCAAGCGAACTTCGTCGAGCACAGCATAGATAATACTGTAAGAACGAACATCAACTTTTTCTTGAGCGGCCAGGACCTGTGCCTTGCTGTCTGGTTTAGAGTTAAAACCAATAATGATTGCTTTTGAGGCCAAGGCCAGATTCACATCATTCTCGGTAATAGTTCCTACACCGGCATGCACAACATCAACAGTGACCTGTCTGGTCGACAAACCTTTTAACGCAGAGGTCAAGGCTTCCACAGAACCATAAACGTCGCCTTTAACAATCAAGCGCAACGTGTAACCTTTGTCCAGCGGTGACGATTGCAAAAAGTTCTCTAAGCTCACACGAGATGTTTTCATCAACTCTTGTTCGCGAATTTTCTGTCCTCGATGATCAGCAATCACTCTTGCCAATTTGTCATCAGCCACGACGTTGAATCTGTCACCGGCCATAGGTACGCCTGACAATCCCAATATTTGCACTGCCATCGAGGGGCCCGCTTCTGCCAGCGGTTTTCCCGCAGAATCATGCATGGCGCGGATACGGCCAGTATGCTCGCCAGCCACGACGTTATCTCCCAAGCGCAAAGTGCCGGCCTGGGTTAACACCGTCGCTACCGGCCCACGACCCTTGTCAAGCTTCGCTTCAATAACGGCGCCTTGTGCCGCTTTATCAGAATTAGCCTGAAGTTCCATTATTTCTGCCTGATTGATCAAACCTTCCAGCAATTCATCAAGGCCTTGCTTCTTAAGCGCTGAGACTTTGAATACCTGAGTTTCACCGCCCCATTCTTCAGAAACCACGCCATGCTCAGACAATTGCTGTAGCACGCGTTCCGGTTTAGCATTGGGCGCATCAATTTTATTAACAGCTACAACGATAGGAACTTTTGCGGCCTTGGCGTGATTAATCGCCTCAATAGTTTGTGGCATCACACCATCATCGGCGGCAACCACCAAGATAACAATGTCAGTAACTTGAGCGCCACGGGCGCGCATCGAGGTAAAAGCCTCATGGCCTGGTGTATCTAGAAAAGTTACCGGTCCACGCGCTGTTTGCACAGTGTAAGCGCCAATATGCTGTGTAATACCACCGGCTTCTCCAGAAGCCACGTTGGCCTTACGAAGTGCATCGAGAATACTGGTCTTACCATGATCAACATGACCCATGACCGTTATCACGGGAGGTCTATGCTTCAAGCTCTCTGGCTGATCCATCACTTCTTTTAGCAAATCGGTTTCTTCAAAAGCGACGTTTTTCACTTCGTAATCAAATTCGGAAGCAACAATGGCTGCGGTATCTGGATCAATCGGTTGATTCACAGTGACCATCATACCCATGCCCATTAATTTAGAAACAACTTGCCCTGCCTTAATCGACATTTGATGAGCTAAATCGTTAACAGTAATGGGACCTGAAAGCTCGACGACACGTTTATGTGCAGCAGCTTGGGTAATTTGTGTGCCCCTGCCACTCTTTCTACCTTTTTTCTTTTTCCCAGGTTGCAACCAAAGTTCATAGCCACCTGATTTCTGTTCTTTACGCTCGGTCTCGCTGACGTAAACATCTTTGCTTTTTTTCTTAGATGCCCTGGCTCCTGGCTTTTGCCCAGCAGTCATGTCAATCATTTGCGTGGGGCCGCCAAAGTTATCGTGCACCACTTTGATTTCGCGAATACCGGCAGGAAATGCCGGACGTGGACCTGTGCCGGTATGACCACCAGGCCCTCTTGGCGCACCGGTTTTTGGTCTAAAGGTTCGGCCTTCCGAGGCAAGCCTAGCACGTATGGCGCTGGCATCAATGACACGCACCACGTTGTTGCCAGGAATTGAAGGTGTGTACGCATTAGCGCCACGCGGCAATACTTGAATTTTATTAGGTGATCCTTCAGGTCTTGGCTCGGGAGCCTTTGCTGCTGGCGGTTCACTTGCCGCTGCCACTGGTGCTGCGGCCAATATTTCTGTAGCAACACTTACTTGGGGAATTTCTGTTTTCTGCAGGGCTGACGGGGTAATTTCTTGCGAAAGTTCTGGCGTATTAGAAGCATCTTCGGCGCTGGTGCTCGCAGATTCATCAAGATCGCTCTCGTTTTCAACGCGTCTTCTGCGCAATACGGTTCTGGTTTTGACGCCACTTTGGGAGTCAGCAGGTGTCGTCGAATTCAGCAATTGCATTGTAGAGGCCTCGTCAATACTACTTGAATGGGTTTTAATGACCATGCCTTTTGCATTCAGTTTTGTCATCAATTCTTGATTGGACATATTAAGCTTTTTTGCAAGCTCATGCACGCGTACTTTACCCATTGGAAATCTCCTCGTTCATTTGCTCGCCAGGGTTATTTAAAAATTGCCATCTGAGCAAATCACAAACAATGCGATCACTTATACGCCCTTTTAACAAGGCAACAACACCTGTTACCGAGCGACCCAAAGATTGGCCTATCAAATTTTTAGATGGTCCCGACAGAAGCATCACATTTTTTTTTAAGCAAAATTCATCAAAATCTAATTCGTTTAGCGAACGTGTCGATAAATCGCATGCCATGACTATGGCTTTTATTTTATCACTCACACTATCTTCTTGTACTTTGGTGCGACCAACCACGCATTGACCAGCGCAAAATGCCAAGCCTAAATTTTCTAAAATACTCTTCTGTAAACGCTCTTTTACCGAAGCTTTCAAGTTTTCATAATCAACCAGAATCGATCCTTTAAAAGAACGATTAAAAGCCCTTTTCTTTACCGCATTTTGGAAACACACTGCATTGGCACAAACGTAAGCACCTCGCCCTGGGGCAATTCCTTTGACGTCGAAAACCAATTCAAGACTTGGCGACACTACAAAACGCAGCAGACTTTCTGCTTCATACGTTTTTCGACAAGCAATGCAAATGCGCAGGGCAGATCTTTCGTCTGCTTGTGTCTCGCTTTGTTCATGCTCATCTTCTGGTGATATCGCCATTTTCATTAATTAAAGTGCACCCTCGGACAACAAAGCCAAAATCTGTGAGGCCTTCGTGTGAATAGCTTTGGCATCCTCTAAAGAAATCTCAGCTGTCGTACTTAAATTTTCAATCTCTTCAAAATAGATATCGCCTAGATCCAAATAGGAGCTCTCTGTCAATTTTTCCACTAACTCATCTGACACTTCAAGTGCAGACAATGCCAATTCAGCTTCACGACTTTCTTTTTCCAAGCGTTCAACTAAAGCATCAAAAACCAACATTGAATCATGGCTTGATTTGACTTTGCCTTTAGCGCGTGGCTTTTGAGCATTTTCTGTTTTCACAAATTGCAAAGCACCTGACTTTAGTCTAGCGGCAACATCTTTACCAATGCCCGGCAAATTTTCCAGCAAAACTTCCTCGGCATTAGCCACGTCTTTCATCGAGCGGAAACCATGGTTGTATAATGTCTGAATTTGAAACTCGGTCAGGCCTTCAATGCGCGACAATGAAATACCGACCTGCTCGCGTTCTTCAGCAACTTTGGTCTCAGAATTGATATCGATTTTCCAGCCCGTAAGCTCAGCTGCCAGACGAACATTTTGCCCACGACGTCCAATTGCTAAAGAAAGCTGGTCGTCAGGAACAACAATTTGCATGCTGTGCTCTGCTTCGTTCACCAACACACGCGTTACTTCTGCAGGCGCCAAGGCATTGCAAACAAAACGTGCATCATCTTCATCGTAAGGAACGATATCGATTTTTTCGCCACGAAGTTCTTGCACAACCGCTTGTACTCTTGAGCCCTTCATGCCGACGCAGGCCCCAACCGGATCGACGTCACTGTCTTTTGAGCGCACAGCGATTTTGGTTCGAAATCCAGCTTCACGTGCCACACTTTCAATGGTCACAATGTTGTCATGCATTTCGGGAACTTCTTGTTCAAAAAGCTTCACCACCAAGTTTGGATGCGTTCGGGAAAGCACTATTTGCGCGCCACGAGAAACTTCCAGCACGTCAAGCACGTATGCAACCATGCGATCGCCAGCACGAACATTTTCTTTAGAAACTTGTTCTCTGGTGGGAACTACCGCCTCGGCACGGCCGAGATCGACAATAATGGCGCCGCGTTCAAATCTGCATACTTTACCGGTTATTAATTCGTCTTTGCGATTTTTATATTCGTCAAAAATCACCATGCGTTCCGCTTCACGTACTCTTTGTACAATGATCTGCTTGGCGTTTTGCGCAGCAATTCTGCCAAAGTCGCGGGTATCCAGTTTAATCCCTAAGTCTTCGCCAATGGCGTCTTGGGTTAATTCCGGATCCATCTTTTTTGCATCGGCAAAACCAATTTCCATAGCAGGATTATTCACTTCGTTAACGATTTGCTTAAATTCGTAAACTTCGACCTCACCAGCATCTACATTGTAGCGTGCCTCCAAGTCGGCATGAGGCCCTAGCTTTTTACGTGCCGCACTTAACATAGCTGCTTCGAGCGCTGAAACAAGCACATCTTTATCGATGTTTTTTTCTTTGCCAACCTGTTCGATGACAGCCGTTAAATTAAGTTGATTGATATCCATTATTTACTCCGTTCGTTTTTATTCGGAAATTCATAGATGACATGTGCATCCTTTAGCGCTTTCCAAGAGATTTGCAGCATTTCTTCTGGTGAGCCAGACTTGATGTTGACGCCCTGTTCATTGATTGATACCAGCCGACCAGTCAGTGTTTTGACTTTACCTTGGCTGTCTGCTTTCAAACGAACTAGTTTGCCCAACATCGCTTCAAAATGGCTTTTTTTGGCCAAGGGCCGATCCAGACCTGGACTGGAAACTTCGAGTTCATAGCTGCTGCTAAATAATTTTTTCTCGGCATCGACGACATCAAGCGCGTCACCAATAAGACGATTTAAAAATCCTAACTGGTCCAGGGTTACCGAACTTGGAGCTTGCAATCCATCAATATAAAGCGAGACTTTCGCGCTTTTTTTTTGATTGCCTATTCTGATATGCACCAATTCGCAACCATGAGCAAAGGCGATAGGCGCAGCAACTAGCGTCACTTGCTTCTCCAGCTCAGTTTGCGACAACACAAATGGTTCAATATTTTCAGGGCCCTGATTGGTCATGCCTAAATACCCTTTTAAATCCTTCATAAAAAAACATCGCCCAGCCCTCCTTAACGACTTTTGAGCAATGCTCTCTTTTCGTTAAAAAAGCCCGGTACCAATGCTTGCGCTGGACTAAAAAAAATAATGGTACCTAAGTGCCGCTCTAAATAACAAAGGAAAGCGCGCTTGTAAAGGCTTTGTTTGCTCTATCTTTGCGGCGGCAAACCCCAGTTTTCATAGTTTTCAATGGCGTCAGCATGCCATAACTTTTCTGCCACCTGGTTTAATAATTCCACAAAACCCATGCGCGTTTTTGCGGAAATAGGTATTGCCTGTAAGTGTTTGGCCATCGCTTCCACTTCTTCTATGGGCAACAAATCCGATTTATTGAGCACTAATAGGCGCTCGGGTTTATCTATTTTTAAGTCTGATAAAATACTTTCAACCACTGCAATATGCTGTTCTTTATAAGGATCATTTGCATCTACAATATGCAATAAAAGGTCCGCATCATGTAACTCCTCAAGTGTGGTTCGAAAAGCTTTAATCAAACTCTCAGGCAAGTCTCTGATAAAGCCTACCGTATCTATTAAGACCACTTCCCGTTCGGTGGGGAAACGCAGCCTTCTGGAAGTGGGATCCAGTGTCGCAAAGAGCTCATCCTTGGCGTAAACGTCTGCTCCGGTGAGAGCGTTTAGCAAAGTAGACTTGCCGGCATTGGTGTACCCCACAATGGCAATGGTCGGCACTTCCTTGCTATTTCGTTTTTGCCGCCTCAGGACACGCTCGCTGCCCAAACGATCTACTTCGCGTTCCAGTCTAGCCACCTTGTCTTTGACGCGTCGGCGATCAATCTCGAGTTTTGTTTCACCAGGCCCCTGTCCTCCGATACCGCCAGTCAAGCGCGATAAACCGGTTTGCTTTTGCGCCAGGCGCGGCAAGGAGTATTTCAATTGCGCCAATTCAACTTGCAGCTGACCACTGCGGGTCTTAGCCCTTCTGGCAAAAATATCCAAAATCAGCATGGTGCGATCCAGAACTTTTAAGTCGGTCAAATCAGTAATCGCGTTTAACTGCGAAGGCGATAAATCGCGATCAAAAATGAGCACCTCGGCACCTTTATGCAAAGCGCTCAGACAGATTTCTTCTAATTTCCCAGTGCCCACAATAGTACGCGGGTCAATCTGCTTGCGTTGCTGAACAACAACATCGACAACTCGCACACCTGCAGTCCGAGCCAATTCTTTAAGTTCGTCCAAAGAAGGCTGCCACTGTTTTTTAGAGACCGTGTAAACGCCAACTAAAACTGCAGATTCGCGCTCCCCTTTCACTACTGCCGTTTTTTGTAAATGCTTTGCTTGCTTCTCTAGCTGATTTTCAAGATGTGCGACTAACTCTGTGAAATTTTCCTGGAGCAAATCTAAATGATTATAGCTTTCAGCGATATGACGAACACGTTCATGGTCTTTTATAATTTCTTCTGCTGATAAATAAGCCAAAGCACATCGACCAGGCAGACCTGAAGGCAATGCTTCGATTTGCAAAAGTGCATCTAATTGCAACTTTTCCAAGTCGCCAATAAAGTCGCGATCGATTTCGTATTTAGAAAATGCAAATGATTTTTTAAGGCTCGAGCTTTGAATCGGGCTTCCTCGCTGCGGCTTGGCCACAAGCAAACGCAAACCGCGCAGCCGCGTCGCTGCTGCTCTGTGACGACCGATGTCTGGCAAATACAAATGATTTTGCTCACCCACGGCGACGTGTTCGACAGTGCCTTTTCTGTCGACCAAAACACCTACAACCGTGCCCAGGTGCGCGGCAACTTCACACAATTCCTTGGCGAATTCCCCAGTCACAATCTCGTGACTGGCAACACTTCTATCGTAGAGTTTTTCCAAAAGTCGTAAATCTGTTGCTTTAAAACCAGAGATTTTGCCAGTAATTATTTTCATAGATTGTTTTGTTTATTCTTCATGCGTTGGTGTGCCCACATGCAGAACATCTTTGGTCTCACCGTCTTTCTCATCGAGAGATAAAAAATTACGCATTTGTTGCATAAGTGTTTCTCGAGCAGAGGCTTCCGATAGATCTAAGCGATATTCGTTAATTATTTTGGTTTGCATTTCACGCCATTCGCTCCAAGCAGCTTGGCTGGTTTTGGCAAAAATTTCTTCCCCAACACTTCCAGGAAATGGTGGGGTAGCAAGGCCTTCAGCTTCTTTTTTTAAACGATGACAAAAAACCACTCGGGACATTGTAAAAACCTCAAAATAATGGGGATGCTAGCGTAATTTTTTTTAGGTGCCTACTTGTTTCGCCAAGATTTGCAATCGATCCAAAGCACTTAAAGCCTCCAGCGGGGTGGTACGGCTCACTTCTAATTTTAAAACCGCATTCAAAAATTGCCGAACCTCGTTTTCTTTAAAGGCGGGCTTTTCCCACAAGTTTAACTGGGGGGCATGTTCTTTTGCTGGAACAGCGGGCTTCACGGCAACTAATTTTTGTTCTGACTCAAGCCCAAAAAGCACAGCTTCAGCCCTTGCTAAAACACTACTGGGTAGTCCGGCCAGACGTGCGACGTGTATCCCGTAGCTTTGTTCAGCGGCACCAGCAATGAGGCGGTATAAAAAGACAATAATGTCGTTAACTTCACGAACCGCGACCTGCATGTTGCGCATACCGGGCAAAGAATCAGAAAGTTCGACCAGTTCATGATAATGCGTGGCGAACATGGTTCGTGCTTTTACTTCATTATGCAAATGCTCAGCGACAGCCCAAGCCAATGACAATCCATCAAAGGTGCTGGTGCCTCGACCGATTTCATCAAGCAAAACCAATGAACTGGCCGTGGCATGTTTTAAAATATGTGCGGTTTCTGTCATTTCCACCATGAAGGTAGAGCGACCTTGTTTTAAATCATCTGCCGCGCCTACTCTGGTAAAAATACGATCACAAATACTCAGAACAGCACTCTTGGCGGGGACAAATGACCCTGCCTGCGCCAATAATTGAATCAACGCCACTTGACGCATGATAGTGCTTTTACCGGCCATATTCGGACCCGTGATCAAGAGTAAACGCTGCTCGTCACCGGTCATTTTAATATCGTTAGGAACAAAAGGATCGCCCCGTTGTGCACTCAAAACTTCCACTACCGGGTGCCGGCCTTCAATAATTTCCATTTCGTTACTCGCCATGGGCAGCATGGTCGGACGCACGTAGCGACGTTCCTCCGCAACTTGCGCAAAGGCGCACAAAGCATCGAGCCTGGCAATCAAATGTGCTGTCTTTAAAAGGTCCCGGCTGCTTTCACTTATTTTTTCACGCAGCGCTTCAAATAATTCTGCCTCACGGCTTTGTCTGCGCACTTCTGCTGTCGCTACTAACTCTTCCAACTGCATCAACTCGGGCGTCACATAGCGCTCACCAGTAGCTACGGTCTGTTTACGTCGATAATGTTCGGGCACTTTGGTAAGATGGGTTTTAGTAATTTCAATATAGTAGCCAAACACGCGCGTGTATTTGACTTTTAAGCTGCCGATTCCAGTAATATCTCGTTCACGTTGTTCAATGGCAGCGATTTGATCGCGCCCCCCTGAACTAAGTTGCACAATTTCATCTAGGGTCGCATCGTAGCCTAGACGAAAAATACCGCCGTCTTTCATCGTCAAAGGCGGATCAAAAACCAATGCCTGTTCCAATAGCTGATAACAATCCTTAAGCATATCTTCGGCGGTCAGAAATATTTTGATCATGCCAAGCGTGCAAGCCTGCAGCGTCTCTAAAAGCCTCGGCAATTGTCCCAAAGAATTACGCAAATGGGCCATATCACGAGGACTCACGCGCGTCGAAGTTACTTTGGCGGCCAATCTTTCTAAGTCATAAACGCCTTTTAAAATCTCACGAAGCGCGGCACAGATGCCAGGCTCTTCAATCATCCCCTGGACTATATCGTGGCGATCTTTAATGACCACCAAGTCCGTCGACGGAGATAAAAGCCAACGTGTTAATTGTCGTGCACCCATAGCTGTGCAGGTTTTGTCGAGGACCCACAGCAGTGTTCCTTCGCGATGCATTTCATGAGGTAACCCCAATAAATCTAAATGCAACCTCGAGGTAGCATCAATCATTAATTGGGCATCAATCGAATAGGGCCTTGGTGAAGAAATATGGGCTGGCACCTGCCCTTGCGTGTCTTCGATGTAATCTAGGATTAATTCAGCACTGATAATTGCCGCTTCATGATCGAGGCTTAAAAACCAATCATCCAAAACCCCCAGCTTTTTTAAAGTGGCATGTTTTTGGTTGGGTTTTTCACGATATTCTAGATTGCAGGCACGATTGGCGTTCAATCTGTTTTCTAACTGCGTCAAAAATTCCGACGTCCAATCAGACTGAACCAATAAGATTTCTGCGGGCGCCATTTTACTAAGCTCATCTAGAAACGCATCAGCACTGGCGGTTTTGGTCGCAATAAAATCGCCGGTGGAAATATCTAAAGCGGCCAGACCATACTGATTTTTCAAAAAAGTGACGGCCACTAAATAATTATTGCTGCTGGGTTTTAAACCATCGTCTTCCATGACCGTGCCTGGTGTCACAATACGCGTAATTTCGCGTTTCACGATCCCCTTGGCCAATAACGGATTTTCCATCTGATCACAAATCGCCACTTTTAAGCCTGCCGCAACTAATTTAGCAATATAAATAGGAGCGACATGGTGCGGAAAACCAGCCATGGCAACAGAAGCTTCGTTTCGGTCTTTATCCCTTGAAGTGAGTGCCAATTCCAGTATAGGAGCAGCTTTAACCGCATCCCCAGCAAAGAGTTCGTAAAAATCACCCATGCGAAATAACAAAATAGCATCGCGGGCACGACGTTTTGCTTCCAGCCATTGCTGCAGCATAGGCGTCAGTTTTGCCCCTGGGGGCAGCAGGCTTTCGGTTACATCATTTGGCATCGCGCGTTTATACGTTAATGCCGCAGGCCTGCAAGAGGCTAAAACTAAGAAGCACTCCTCAGTTATGTAGTTTTTCGTCAGACATCTTTTTTTCCTTGCACGGATAGCCTACGAGAGACTCTTTGTTGTCATGAAAGCGCTGGCAAGCTCCATTCGAGAACGGCGCCGACGTTTTTTAAAACCAGCGTTTTTAAGAAAAGTATAATAATTGTTCTCAAAAACGTGACAAAATATGATTGATTCGGAAAATACAGGGTAGAGTTTTTCTTTCATAGTGACTTAATTCTTTTGTATTTCTACAACTTAATTCAATCGAACAGCTCTACTTTTTTTTCCCTTATGCGAGACTCGCGTTACTGTTATATTAACACACACAGGTTGGGAGATGCAAATTTGGGGACGACAAAATAAATCCCACTTACGTATTGCCATTAAATTAGCTTTTAATTTATTATGTTGATGTATTTGGTTGCTGGGCACGGTGCCCATCAAAGCAAATGCCGCGCCCTTCTCGCAAAAGTTAAGGCGCGGCAGGTCTATAACTAGAACCGGGGCGAAAATTAACACTCCGGTTCTGCTTGTAAAGCTTTTTTTAAAAAGCTTTGTCCGGAGTAAATTATGTCAAACAAGGTTTGC
>CANFCB010000024.1 GCA_947445025.1 Myxococcales bacterium | reverse complement strand
TGCGCTGCGTACCAAGCAAGGGGTTCATCGATTATTGCCAGGGTTAACAGGTTGGGCGCAAATCAATGGTCGCGACGAATTACCCATTTCTGAAAAGGTCCATTTTGATGTCGAATACCTAAAACGGCGATCTTTTTTATTTGATTTCTATATTTTAATACGCACTGCTAAAAAAGTGTTTTTACGAGAAGGCATTTCTCACTAAATTTTGCGTTAGCAGTGAACATATCGATGCTGTTAACGCACAAAAATAGTGATGAAATATTCGATTAAAGCAGCAAATTTACCGCATCTTAAAATTTTTTCTCATAAAATTTTCGTGAAATTATTTCAGGTGATTTTAGATGGCAGCGCTTTGGTTTTTGCTTTTGCGTTGACGCATTTTTTTATTTTAGACCGAGTTCCTTATCAAACTTTTTATTTTTGGGCGGGCTTGCTGCAAGTCCTTTTTGTCCAATTCTTAATGCTATTTTATTTTAATATTTATACGCAAGTTTGGCGTTATGTAGGGTTATCAGAACTAAAATCAATGGGCTATTTTTTCATTGGTTCGGTTCTATTGTTGTTTAGTTTAGAGTATGTTTTTCAGTCATTGCTGCCTCGTTTTGTACTTCCTAAATCTGTTGTCGTCTTAAACTCTATTTTTTCTGTTGTAGTTTTATTGCTCATGCGCATTGCGCGGCGAGTGGTATATGAAACGTATGAGCGGGACGAAGTTATTGATAAACATGAGAAAAAATTAAAAACGTTGATCGTGGGTGCGGGAAGTGTTGGGATTTTGGCGGCGCGTTCATTGCGTAGTCGTCAATCTGAAAAACTTTTATTGGTAGGATTCATCGATGATGACCTGCGCAAGCAAGGCAGTATCATTCAGCAAGTTCCCGTTTTGGGTGGCATCAATGACTTGCCTAAATTAGTAGAAAAATATGAAGTTGAGCTCGTGGTGATTGGAGAGGGAAAGATAGCCGGTGAACGGGTTCGTCGGATTATGGAAATTTGCGAAAAAATTCCGGTGCAGGTACGTGTTGTTCCTGCCTATCAAGAAATACTGCAAGGAAACATTCAGTTTAATCCCATTCGTAAAGTTCTGATTGAGGATTTGTTACATCGAGAGTCTGCCCAACTCGACAAACAATCCATTAGGCAATTTTTTTCCAACAAGACAGTTTTGATTACCGGAGCAGGTGGTTCGATTGGATCTGAATTGGTTAGGCAAATCATTCAATTTAGTCCAAGCCAAGTAATTTTATTTGAATTATCGGAAGCTGCGCTGTTTGAAATAGAACAAGAATTGCAGGAAATAAAATCTTTTGAAGTTATTTCTATCGTCGGAAGTTGTCGAGATTATAAGCGGATTGAAGAAGTTTTTGGTGTATATAAACCGCAAATTGTGCTTCATGCTGCGGCCTATAAACATGTTGCATTGATGGAGCAAAATCCTTTCGAAGCCATCGAAAATAATGTTTTTGGAACTAGGATTGTGGCTGAAGCAGCGGGAAAATTTCAAACGGAAGTTTTTATTTTGGTTTCAACCGATAAAGCCGTTCGTCCCAGCTGCATGATGGGTGCCTCAAAGCGGCTGGCAGAACTGGTGGTGACCGAATGCAATCAACGTTATCAAACACGTTATTTAGCGGTTCGTTTTGGTAATGTGCTGGGATCTTCAGGCTCTGTGGTCCCGATTTTTAAAAAACAAATTGCCAAAGGTGGTCCTGTTACCGTTACCGACAAAGCAATGGTGCGTTACTTTATGACAATTCCAGAAGCCGCACAGCTGATTTTGCAATCTGCTTCTATTGGTGAGCGAGGGGATTTGTTTATTTTAGACATGGGTGAGCCGGTTTTGATTTATGACTTAGCGTTAGACATGATTCGCCTTTCTGGGCTGGTTCCTCATGAAGACATTAAAATCGTTTTTACGGGTAAGAAAAAAGGTGAGAAGTTAGAAGAAACTCTCTATTTTGATACAGAAAGAGCATCGAAAACAAAGCATCACCGTATTTATTCCGGTCAAATCATGCCGGCAGCTTTGCCTATGGAAATTGTTTTTAAAAATTTGTCTTTATTGGTTGCCAAACGTGACGCTATGGAGCTCCGCAATTTTTTAGCCGTGCTTTTTCAAGATGACCAGTTAAAAGTAGATGGAGAAAATAGTGAAAGTATTGTTGAAGAAGGGATTACTTTTAAATATTTAACCGCAACTCAGCCTATCGCTAATCTTTAAATAGCGAAATCTCTACTTTGATTGCCAGGAGTTTTTTTGGTAAGCATCCTGGCTTTTTTATATTCAAACAGTGCTTTTTATTCACGAAAGCTTTGTGTTTTTCTGAGGTTTCATTTTATTGTTAAGAGGGGCTTTTGAGCAAGGTGGTGCCAGTGGACAGAATTACCAGTCATCGCAGTTGGTTTTCCTTGATAAGCGTGTGCTTTGCACTTTTTACAATTACTCTTAACGTGTCAGCTATTAACAATGTCCTTGTTGTCGTCTCAGGCGATTTTAATGTCAACATGTCTGACCTTAGCTGGGTAGTTAATAGTTATCTATTAGCTGTAACATCCTTGATTGTTGTTGGAGGCCGACTAGGGGACCTGCTTGGCAGAAGGAAAATGTACCTAATTGGGATCGCCAGTTTCATGTTGGGACTGGTTATAGGAGCGCTGTCTGATGTTGCTTGGTTACTAATTCTAAGTAGAATCATACAGGCGATCGGTTGTGCGCTCATTATGCCAGCTTCACTATCAATTATTGAGGTAGTTTTTAGTCCTAAGTCACGCAAGACGGCACTTGCTATTTGGGGAGCGATTTTTGGTCTAGGATTTGCGATGGGACCTCTGCTTGGCGGCTTGGTTACTGATATCTTTGGCTGGCGGTGGCTTTTTTGGTTCAGCATACCTTTAATTGCGATAGCAGCTCTTGTAGCTTTGGTGGCGATGCCTGAATCACAAGATAAAAAAATCGATAAAGCAATCGATTTTGGCGGAGTTGCTTCTTTGGCTCTTGGTATTTTTGGGCTTATTTTATTTTTGGATAAAATTCTCAGTTGGGGGTATGTCTCTTTTCTTTCAATTACGGTTTTAATGCTTTCATTAAGTGCATTGGGTTTATTTATTTGGAACGAATTGAAAATTAAAACCCCTTTGATTCATCTGGCGCATTTTAGAAATAAAAGATTTCTGGCGGGTAACCTCATCATATTTAGCATTAATTTTTCTCTTATGGGCTTTTTTTATCTGTTTTGCATTGTTTTTCAAAATAGACTAACGTTCAAGTATAGCGCGCTCGATGCTGGGTTGGCGATGCTTCCCATGGGAATCTGTTTTTTTCTGGTTTCGCTTTTTGCGGGTAGATTGCTGAATTGGATGGGTGAAAGAAAATCAATAGTGATTGGGATGCTGCTTATTTTTGTCGGTGCTTTTTATCTAGCAATTATGCCTGCTGATGTTTTTTATTTGCAATATGTCGCGCCACTGATACTTTTTGGTGCAGGGATTGGGTTTATGATAGGCCCTAGCCAAATGATGGTTTTGAATGCGGTTCCTCAGCAAAAAATTGGTGAAGCCTCGGGCATTTCCAATATGATTCGTTTTCTGGGGGGAGCTGCTGGGGTGGCATCAACAAGTTTAATTTACGCCGCCGTGAGTAAAGATCGATTGATCAGCTTGCTGCAACGGATGAAACTACCGCAGATTGATGAACAAATTTTGGATGGGTGGATTGTTGGTGCCAAATCTCATGGGGAAACTGTTTTTGATAAAATGGACCCAGAAATTCTTTCTCGTTTATTGCAAGACGCAAAACAAGCGCTATTTTCTGGCGTATCTGCGGTGATGCTGGCTATGGGCGTTCTTTGCTTGCTTACGGCCATTGCTTGTTTCTTTTTAATTCAAGACAGAAAAAATTAAGTTTAAGATTTTTTGGCTGTACCATGGTTTTAAGTACTGGGCGTAGGTTCTATGGCATGCTAGGGTCCGCTTGTTTTGCTTTTCCTTTAATTTGTTATCTTGTTTAAAAGAAATCCGTGGTGATAGTTATGACGTCGGAAACGGCTGATCCTGTTGTTGGTAGTTATGATGCTTCTTCTATTAAAATCTTGGAAGGTTTAGAGGCGGTCAGAAAACGTCCTGGTATGTACATTGGGGATACCGACGACGGTTCTGGTCTTCATCATATGGTGTACGAAGTCGTCGACAATTCCGTGGATGAGGCTTTGGGCGGTTACTGTAATTCTGTTAACGTGATTATCCACGAAGATAACAGTGTGACGATCGAAGATAATGGTCGAGGAATTCCGGTTGATATGCATGAGTCTGGACGGCCAGCATGTGAAGTCATCATGTGCGTGTTGCACGCCGGCGGAAAGTTTGATCAGAATTCTTACAAAGTGTCGGGCGGTTTGCACGGCGTAGGTATCAGTGTCGTCAATGCGCTCAGCGAAGAGTTAATCTTAGAGATTAAACGAAATGGCAAGCGTTATCGCCAAGTATTTAGTCGCGGCGAACCTATTTCAGAACTGCAAATAGTTGGGGAATCCACTGAAACGGGTACGGTTATTCGCTTTAGACCCGATCCTCAAATTTTTACCAACATTGATTTCCATTTTGATATTTTGTCAGGTCGATTACGTGAGCAAGCTTTTTTAAATAAAGGCTTAACTGTTCATATTCGTGATGAACGCAATGACAAAGAAAAACAATTCTTTTTTAAAGAAGGCATTCGCGAATTTGTTCAGCATTTAAATCGCAGTTCGCGTGCTTTAAATAAAGATCCGGTATATATTTCTGGCTCCAAAAATCTAACCGAAAAAGGGCCAGAGTGCGCCGTTGAGACTGCTATTCAGTGGAACGATTCTTATCAAGAGCATGTTTTTTGTTTTACCAACAACATTAAAAACAATGATGGTGGCGCCCACTTGGCTGGCTTTCGTGCAGGACTAACCAGGACGCTCAACAATTATATTAATCGCGTGTTTCAAAAGCTGATCGGCAAAGGCGTGATCTCTGGCGAAGATATGCGAGAAGGTTTGACGGCGGTCGTTGCTGTTAAATTGCCCGATCCTAAATTTAGTTCGCAGACCAAAGACAAGTTGGTTTCTTCGGACGTAAAAGGTGTTGTGGAAAGCTTGGTGGCAGAGCAGTTGTCGACCTGGTTAGATGAAAATCCGGTTGAAGCAAAATTGATTTGCCTAAAAGTTCTTGAAGCTTCCAGGGCTAGGGAAGCGGCTCGCAAAGCCAGAGAATTAACTAGGCGCAAAGGTGTTTTGGATGGCATGGGTTTGCCTGGAAAATTGGCAGATTGCCAGGAAAAAGATCCGGCGCAGTCCGAGATTTTTGTCGTGGAAGGTGACTCTGCCGGTGGTTCAGCAAAAAATGGGCGAGACCGTCGCTATCAAGCAATTTTACCTCTAAGAGGAAAAATCTTAAATGTGGAGAAGGCTCGGTTCGACAAAATGTTGTCTAGCCAAGAAATTACCACGTTAATTATGGCGCTTGGGACCAGTATTGGCCCTGATGAGTTCGATGCTAACAAGGTTCGCTATCATAAAATTGTTTTGATGACAGACGCCGACGTGGACGGGAGTCATATTCGCACCTTGCTGCTAACATTTTTTTACCGGCAGATGCGCGAGCTAGTTGAGCGCGGATACCTTTATATTGCGCAGCCGCCTTTGTATAAGGTGCAAAAGGGCAAGAAAGAAATCTATTTGAAAGATCATGAAGCTTTGGAGCGTTTTTTGGTAGACTCGATGTTGGAGACTGTAGAAGTTTCTTCGGTGGGCGGCATGATTAGCGTAGAGCATTTACGGGCAGGCGTGACATCATTGTATGCTTATCGACGCATTTTAGACCGTCTGCGCAAGCGCTATGATTCTAGAGTAATCGATGCGTTGGTGCGTGGCTGCCACATTGATCAGGCCATTTTGGAAAAAAGCTCTGAGTCCATTGCGGAAACATTAACTGCTTATTTGCAGATATATGCCCCAGACACGTTGCCTGTGCGCGTTTTGGTTAAAGCTAAAAGCGAGACACAAGATGCAGAAATGGTAATTGAGACGCTTCACAATGGTGCACCTATTGAATCCAAGATCACTCCCAATTGGCTAAAAAGCGTCGAGCTTAGAGAATTAAAACGACATGCTGGGCAGATTAGCTTGCTTGGGGAAGCTCCTTTTGAGGTGAATCGCGGTCAGTCCAATCATGTGGTGAAGACGGTATTTGAATTGTCTGAACTCTTGGATCTTTTAGCGAAGAAAGGCCAAACCATTCAGCGTTATAAAGGATTAGGGGAAATGAACCCGTCTCAATTATGGGAAACCACGATGGACCCGAGCCATCGCGTCTTTTTGCAGGTTCGCATTGAAGATATCGTCGAGGCCGACGGAGCGTTTTCAGATTTGATGGGTGATGAAGTGGAGCCACGCAAAGAATTTATTGAGAAAGTAGCTTTAGAGGTCGTCAATTTGGATATTTAAGGGTGAGCTATGCGCTTAAGAATCATAAAAGTTGGTATTTTGAGTTTCATTTTGGGGTTTTGGGCTAATAATTCAGTGGCGCAGGGGATTTTTAATTCCCTGGCTGGCTTACCGCCGATAGGGCAGGCGAGCCCAGTAACAGATCCTTCTGGTTACTTTAGCGCTGTGATTTCACCTTCATTTTTTAACTGTACGGTGTTGCCTGGTAACGTGCAATGCACCGGCGTGTTGCCGGTTTTTGCCCAATTAAGTATACAGTTAAGTGAAGTGCCAACGTCTGCTACAGTTGCGTTAGTGTCGCTTAATACGCTGGAGCAATACGAAAATTTAGATAATTTTAAGTTATTACAAAACAGCAAGACCGTTATTGACCAAATCCCCGCAATTGTGCAGACTTTCGTTTATACCGAATTAAATAACGTAGAACGCCCAGTTTGGATGCAGGTCTTAAATGCGGTTCAAGGCAGAAAACTTGTTGCGGTGCAAATTCAATGTCGATCGGGTACGTGTGCTGAATACGGAGCAGGGATAAACCAAGTATTTAGTACCCTTCACATTGCGCCGCTGGATAAAGCCGGGATGCCTATTAAAGGAAATCTGAAGAGCCAAAATAAAGGGCCCACCTTAGATTCAGTTATTAAAGGATTGGAATTTTAAAAGATGACTCAATATAATATGAGACCAAGTGGTGCAGCCCAAAGCGAAAGCAGACCCACATTATTTGTGGGTGGTGCTCGCAATGTTCACGGAACACGTATTAGTAAGCGTGTAAAATGTCATCATTGTGCTGAGATGGATTACATTGCGGCCAGGCCCAAGGGACAGCCTGCCTGTTGTCGTTCCTGTGCTAAAAAAATGTTCAATGCGCATGACGTAGGTGTGCGCATACCCATGCCTTTGCTTAAAAAACATTGCTTCGTATGTCGAGCTCCATTTAATTTGCCAATCACTGCCATGTTGAGAGACAAAAAACCGCTTTGCCCTGATTGCCTTCAAGGTTTTGATGTTTGGCGCGGATCTTTGGATATGAGCCCAAATAGCCGGGAACAAATGACCTGCGAAACACGACGCTCGGGAACTTTGTTACGCAAAAATAAAGCAAAAATCGGCTGATATTTGACTTCTATTGCCTGCAGGGGTTGCCAAGAAGCAATTATTTGCAGATACCGCTTAAACGCACAAGCTGCGATACAAAAATAAGAAAGAGGCTTTTTATATGACCCAGAACTCATTTGGTATTGGTGGTCAAACTCCAGGTCCAGATATCAAACGCTTATTGCTCGCTGTAGTTTTGATGACTGGCGTGTTGATGTCTTATAATGCTTTTTTTGCGCCGCGTATTGCTCCTGGGCAAGAGCCTCAAGCTGCAACAGAAATAGTGAAGGCCCCCAAGGTTTCCGATGAAGTCAAAGTAATATCTGCTGCACCAGGAATCGTGCCAACGGCCAGTGACATTTCCTTGGTGACCAAAGAATTTTCGATGTCCATGCCTCATGTTAGCGGCAGCGAAGCTTCACTTGCTTCGCGTAGCGGTTATCACACTTTGGTGTCAAACCAAGGTGCGCAGCTGCAAGATTTTCAGCTCACTGGGTATAAGATGCCGATTGAGCTCGGTGTGACCCATGCCGGTGTCAATCTTTTTGCGGTGGCTTCTCGTAATGCCAATCTGACTTTGCCTACAAATGCACGGTACGAAGTGGTTTCTTCCGATCAAGATCACATGGTTTTGCAGCACATGACCCCTCAAGGTGTTCGCGTATTGCGTCACTATCGTTTTTTGCCTAACCAGTTTTCTATTGAGCATGGTATTGAATTACGCAACGAAAGCACGCAAAAAAGAAGTGTTTCTATAGACTTTTTTATGAACACCAAGGAGCCTGGCACCGGGAAAAAAGCCAGTTTCTTTTCTGCTGGCGACGAACAAACTAGCGTGGTTTGGCAGGGAGAAAAAGATCGTGAAAAAGTAACTGCTGCTGATCTGGAAAAAGGTAAAACTTTTAAAGGTGCAGCAAAATATGTTGGGTTTGATAAACGCTATTTTCTAGTTGCCCTGATTCCCTTCGTTGCGTCTTCCGTTGAAAGCACCAGCGCTTCATTATGGGAAATTCCGGTTGGGACAGAGAAAGAGAAAGGCGTTTTATTAACGCTTCATGAAAAACCCATTGAGCTTTTACCAGGCTCAGTCACCAAACTTGAATTTTCCTCTTACTTGGGACCAAAGCAACTGACTTTGCTTACGCAAGCAGGCCACGGGCTCGATGAAAACATTGATTTTGGATGGTTTGGCGTTTTGAGTCGACCCATGTTGTGGTTGCTAGGACAAATCTTTGGCTTCGTTGGCAATTTTGGTGTGGCAATTATCTTGCTGACCATGCTCATCAAACTTTTGACCTTTCCTTTGACGCAAAAATCATTTGTCTCCATGCAGCAGATGAAAAAAATCGCGCCCGAAATGAAGGAATTGCAGAAAAAATATAGCCATGATCGTGCTCAGCTTGGGCAAAAGCAAATGGAGTTGTACAAGGAAAAAGGCATTAATCCAATGGCTGGTTGTTTGCCTATGTTGATTCAGATGCCCATTTGGATTGCGCTTTATCAAATGCTGTGGAACTCAGTGGAGCTCTATCAGCAACCATTTATGCTTTGGATAACTGACTTAACTGCGCCAGATCCTTACTATGTGTTGCCGGTTGCCATGGGTATTTCCATGTTTATTCAACAAGCTTTCCAGCCAACCATGGAAGATCAGCCGCAAATGAAATATGTCATGTGGGGGATGCCCTTCTTCCTGACGTTTATCATGTTGAAGATGCCCGCTGGTCTGTCACTTTATATTTTTATCAACAACATCTTGACGATATTTCAGCAACTTCTCATCAAGCGTCGCTATGGCGCAGATGACAAGCCAGTGCTTGTCGAACAAATAATTTCAAAGCAAAAGCCAAGGGGACGAAGCTCACATGGGTTCAAGAAATAGATACCGTCCAGCCGGACCAGCGATGTCGTGGGGCAATTCCAACGGCATGCATCCAGGTGACAGCATTGGCAATCGCCGCTCGTTTAAAGAGATTATGGTTCCAGCTGACGACATTGGCAATCGTAGTGATTTTGGTAAGCGCCAGGATTTAATTAGAGACGATATTGGGAATTGCATTGATTTGGCGCCCACGCATTTGTTGAATAGTTTCATGGTGGGAGCGGATGGGAAAACACGTCGACGCAAAGAAGACATGACTAATTCTGCTCGCGTCGGTCGTTATATTATGGGTGGCGTTAATCCTGTAGTTGCCGGTGGTAACCCATTCATGCAAAATGAAAGCATGGATAATGAAGGGCCTGAAACGTCCTATCCTGTAGCGAGCGAATCATTTGGCGATGATGATCAAGGTTTTCGCAATAAAAAAGGTCGCAAAAAAGGTAAAAATGAATTCTGCGGCAACGATGCCGGGCCGCTCGGTGAGTCCGCAGAACGACGGCTGAAGCGCTTGTTTGATTTTGATGAAGACGATCGTTTTGAATATGTGCTTTCCAGTGATCCCGAACAAAAGCGTCTGGCTGCACAAGAGACGGTCAAGTCTATTTTGGAGAAATCAGGTCGTTTAGCAGAAGTAACTTCCATACTGCTCAAAAATGAAAGTCGCCTAAGCGTGTTAGTGGTGATGGATGAAAAGCGTTCAGATAATATGGATAAGCCTTTGTTTGTACGAGGAAGCGTTGAGTTGACGGCGCTAAACTTCATTGTGAATAAAATTGTGAATCGCTACCCAAATGATCGGATTCGTTTGGCGGTTTTGCCTAAAATTGATGAAGAAGAATACTTAAAAAGTTTTCATGCGCTAGATGTCTCTGCTGCAGAAGAGAGTACACCACCAGCAGTTGAGATTGCCTCATGATAACACAAGATGTTGAACTAGCAGAAGCTTTGCGGGCTCGGTCTAAAGTTTTTACTTATAAAAAAGAATACTATAACGCACTGTTAGACATAGGTGCGGCCTATCGGTTGCTGACTTTTAGCAAAGATCCCAGAGTGGCTGAAGTGCATCAAGAATGGGTTTCGGCTTATCAAAGATATCAGGATACACAGGTTGCGGTTGGGTCAGAAGCTAAAAATGTTGATCACTTAGAAGGCTTATTGAAGCAAATTGATGACCGTCGTCGTCCCTCTTAAAAAATGACAATATTACACAACACTTGGGGCATCTATGTTCATGTGCCGTGGTGCCATCGGCGTTGTTCCTATTGCGATTTTTATTTTGAGATTGGCAAGAGTGATTCCAAATTTGCGGCCACAGTGTTGGCTGAATGGGATGCGCGGCGTCAATCATTTCCATTGCTTTCGGCGAAGACGCTTTACTTTGGAGGTGGGACGCCCAGCACGCTTTCTTCTGAGCAGTTGAGTCAGATAATTAGTCCCATCAAGTCGGGTCAGAGCTTGCATCCAGATGCGGAAATCACTCTGGAAGCCAATCCGGAAGATCTAAATCCATGCTATTTAACTGAAATCAAACAAGCTGGTATCAACCGCTTAAGTTTAGGGGTGCAAAGTTTTGACCTAGGCATTTTGAAATGGTTAGGGCGAAAACATGATAGCAAAACGGCGCGCGCTGCTATTGTTCATGCACTCGAAGCAGGTTTTACCAGGCTGTCGGTTGATTTGATTGTGGGTGTTCCGGGCGAAGATTGGCAGCAAATTAGCGAGGCGATTTCTTGGCTTAACAAGATCGGCGTTGGGCACGTGAGTGTCTATGTTTTGACCGTCGAGCCTTTGACACCTTTAGAGCGCCTTATAGAAAAGGGGCAACGTTTGCGACCGATTGAAGACGCTCAGGCCGCGGCCTATGAACAAGCGCAAGCGATTTTAAAGGAACAAGGATATAGGCAATACGAGATTTCCAGCTTTGCAAAACCTGGACAAGAAAGCCAGCACAACCGTCTTTATTGGGCGCAAGGTAGCTACTTGGGGTTAGGGCCCGGTGCTCATTCGATGTTGCTGAAACCCGATGGTTCGATTTATCGTCGGCACACTCAAGGAATTTTATCTGAATGGCTTAAAGATCCGCTGGCCGCCCATTTCACAGAAGACATTTTAGATCCGGATCATGCTTTGCTGGAATCATTGGCGTTTGGGATCAGAGATTTGTTGCGCGGAGTTAAAGTGAAGTCTCAACTTGATCGCCATAAGTGCGCCTTGCCAAAATCTTTTTTCCGTACTGTGGAGAATCTGCAAGAGCGAGGCTGGGTTGTGGAGCAAGACAATTGTCTGTTTCTAACTCCGCTTGGAACTCTTTTTGCCGATGCCGTAGCGCGCGAATTTCTAGGAATGTGACCAGATTTTCTTGTGAGTCCTGACTTTAAGAAACTGAGTTACCAATACTGCCTCTAGACATACCCTGAAATCATGCTAAGTCATCCCAGTCATCTTTTTTAAGAGCAAGGAGCCCCAATGGCTAAAAAAGGCAATCGCGAATTGATCAAACTAGAATCCACAGCTGGCACTGGTTTTTTCTACGTTACTCAAAAAAATAAAAACAACACCAAGGACAAACTTGTCCTCAAAAAATACGATCCAAAAATACGTAAGCACGTCGACTTTAAAGAAACAAAACTGAAATAAACTCAAATTTGAGGTTTAGTTTATGAACCAGGCCTATGATTTGGTTGTCATTGGCGCAGGTCCCGGTGGCTATGTAGCTGCTGCGAAGGCGTCTGCGCTTGGTCTTAAAACTGCGTTAGTCGAGAAAGACAGCGCCCTGGGCGGTACTTGTTTACACCGGGGCTGTATCCCCACCAAAGCGCTACTTCACGCCGCTGATGTTTTTGGCGAATTAAAGGACGCTGCGAAAATGGGCATCGTCGCCGAGGGCGTTCGGGTTGAATGGGACAAAGTCCAAAAATACAAAGCCCGCATCGTTAGCACCAACGCAGGTGGCGTGCAGCACTTGATGAAAAGTCGCAAAATCGATGTCTTTTACGGCATGGGTCGGCTTACAAACCCTAAAGAAGTTGAAGTGGAAAGCAGCGACGGCAAAAAGATATTTTTGGCCGCTGCGCATGTTTTACTCGCAGTTGGTTCTACTCCAAGAGCGCTGCCCTTTGCCCCCTATTCCAATCCCCGCATTTTAAGTTCCGACTCTATTTTAGAGTTGGGTGAAATTCCAGGATCGCTCACTATCATTGGTGGCGGCGTAATTGGTATCGAATTTGCCTCTATTTTTACGCGCTTTGGTAGCAAAGTTACTATCTTGGAAGCCTTGCCTCGTATTTTGGCACCCGCCGATCCGGATTGCTCCAAAGAATTAGTGACGCAACTGGAAGCACAAGGCGTCAAGGTTCATACCGAGGTGATCGTTTCCGATATCAAAGTCAAAGGCAAGACTGTCAAAACCACCTTTAGCAGAACTAACGGCGAAACTGCCGTCGTCGATAGCGACTACGTTTTGGTTTCGGTCGGGCGTGCTCCGCTGACTTCGGGAATTGGCCTAGAAAATACCAGGGCCACTTTGGAAAAAGGATTTATCGCAGTCAACGGTTACATGCAAACACAAGAACCATCGCTTTACGCTATCGGTGACTGTGTCAACACTCCGTGGCTCGCACACATTGCCTCCGCAGAAGCAGTTTTAGCGGTCGAGCATATGGCTAAGAAAAAAGTGACGCCGATCAATTATGATCACACCCCTTCTTGCGTTTACTCCGATCCTCCGGTTGCTTGGTCCGGCTTAAGCGAAGAAGAAGCAAAAAAACGTGGTTACCAGGTCAAGATTGGCCGTTTCGATATGATGCGTAGCGGCAAAGCTGGCATTTTGGGTAAAAAGCGTGGCTTTGTAAAGTTTGTCACCGACGCTAAATACGGTGAAATCTTAGGCGTGCATATTATCGGACCACAAGCAACAGAACTGCTTGCGGAACCTGCCTTTGCTATGCAAATGGAGGCCACCATCGACGATATTGCCAACACCATTCACGCACATCCCACGCTTTATGAATCGATTTATGAGGCAGCCTTAGTCGCAACTGATCGCGCTGTTCATGGATAATATTGCCGCGTCAAGCGAACTTTTTTTTCGAGTTCGTTTTCTAGGAAAGAATATTTCTTACCAGCACGGCATGGAAGTGATGCGTCAAGCCATGCAAGATGTTGAGCAAAAAGGTCCGCAACTTTTGCTGCTGGAGCATGAAGATGTGATCACCGTGACCAGGCAACATGGCCAAAAAAATCTACTTACTTCCGAAGCTGAATTAAAAAAAGATGGTATTGATCTCATCGAAACCGATCGCGGCGGCGACATTACTTTCCATGGCCAAGGACAACTTGTGGGCTACCCTATTTTGCGATTACCGTCGTCAAAAGGCCCACTCGATTATGTGCGTGCTCTAGAAAATTGCTTAACCCAGGTTTGTCTGGAATTGGGCGTGGTAAATACCACTTGTGTCCCTGGCAAAACCGGTGTCTGGATTATCGACAAAAAAAATAAGCGTTTGAACAAACTGATCGCCATAGGCGTGGGCATTTCTAAAGGCGTAACCCGGCATGGTTTTGCTTTCAATGTCACAACTAACCTCGAGCGCTTCACCCGGCATATCATCCCTTGCGGTCTTCAAGACCATGGTGTTACCAGCCTCGAGCGCGAGCTTAGCGAGCAAAGCAAGCTGCCGTCGCCAGAAGCATTAGCACAAAAGATTGCACACGCGTTGAATGCTAGCAATTTTTTTTGCTCGGCCAATTGACTGACTGATTTGTCTTTCTCACAAAGAGCTTGGCTGAAAAAAGACCAAGCTCGAAGAGCAGCACAATGGGCACAGCCATCATGATTTGGGTCAAAGGATCTGGCGTCGGTGTTAAAATCGCCGCAACCACGAAAGCGATAACGATCACATATCGCCGCCATTTACTTAAAGCTTCAACTTCCACAACACCCATTAGCACCAATAAAAAAACCAACACTGGCGTCTCAAAAACCAAAGCAAATGCCAACAGTAAATTGGTGGCAAAGCCAAACAAGATGCCAATCGAATAATTGCCCTGAATATCTGGAGGCAATGTGCCTATAAAAAACTTAAACATGGGCGGAAACACGACGGCATAAGCAAAATAAGCACCTAAAACAAAAAAGAAAACAGTGGCTAGTACAAAAATACCTGCCAACTTTTTTTCTTTGACGTACAAACCCGGCACCACAAACAACCAAAGCTGGTACATCACCCAAGGGCTGCTTAAAAAAATACCGGCCATTAACGCAGCTTTCATTTCTGTAAAAAAATATTCCTGCGGCGAAAGCACCACGAAATGACTAGAAGCCCCTAAAACTTTTTCCATGGGCAATCTGAGCCACATTAAAATCTCTTCAGCGAAAAAAAAGCAAAGGATCATGCCCATAACCACCCCGATCAGGGCTCGAACCACTGAACGACGCAAATCATGTAAATGCGCCATGACCGGGTAAGATTTTTCATCCATGCAAGTTGTTTCCTTCTGAGGGATCTTGATCCAGAACTAATATCTGCCCTCGGGCGACAGCATCGCTAGGCGCTTTAGCTTGGGTTGCGGTTATATCATTGGAAGCGCTCATCAAATTCAAGCGCAGATCGTCGTTGAAATTGCGAAACTCGCCAAGTAATTGGGCAAGTTTTCTGGCAACCTTCGGTAGTTGGTCTGGGCCGAGCACCAACAAGGCCACCAAAAAAATCACCGCCAGCTCTGAGATTCCAATGCCAAACATATTAAGACTCCGAGTCGATAATTTGACTGAACTGCTGCAGTATTTCTTTGGCAACCGGATACCTGGGAAAACATGCATCTACCGGAATATTTGCCGTACTCAAATCATCGGGGTAATAAACTGTTTCTAAAAAAAGCCCACGCGCAGGAGCCGTTCTTCCCGATAAATTTCTATTTTTTCCATCCAGAATGGCAGCCATTCTGCTGGCCGGCAAACGACTTAGGCCCACTTCGACCAAAGTCCCCACAATAATGCGTATCATGTTGTGGCAAAAAGCGTTGCCGCGCACATCGATTTCAATCAGATTATTTTGCAAGCTCACGTCAACAGCCCACAAATAGCGACGTGCATGTGCTGCTTCACAATGGGCAGAGCGAAAACTTTCAAAGTCATGCTCCCCCACAAAATACTGCGCGGCAATCTGCATGGCTTGCCAATCAAGCGATCTTCGTAAATGCCAATGGGTCTGATAGGAAAAGGGATCTTTCGCTAAACTTTGGTAAATACGATAAATATAGCGCTTACCAATGCTGTGCCTTTTCGCGCTAAACCCAGCAGGCATGAGATCGGCACGCCAAACCGCCACATCCACAGGCAACTTGCTGGCCAGCGCGAGAACCATTTTTTTTTCATCGAAACGACTGGTAAATTCACAAGAAACCACTTGGCCACGCGCATGAACGCCGGCATCAGTACGACCAGCTACAGTTAACGGAACCAGCTGGCCTGTCAGATCTTGCAAAGCTTTTTGTAAAACGGATTCAATGCTTGGCCGGCCCGGTTGAAATTGCCAACCGCAATAGCGGGTGCCGTTATAGGCTAGCCAAAAACGCCACATGGACTTCACACAATGTTCGCTGTTTTTGATGCAAAAGTTTTTCAATTCCTTTTAGCGTTGTGCATCTTTAGCATGCAGCAATTCGCTATAAATAGAATCGGCAATATCCTCGCACTCTTCGCTTAAATCAGGCAAATCGGCGAGATGTTTCTCAACTTCTTTTTGAGAAATCTGCCCTTCCGTGACATAACGGTGCATCACGCGTTTATCATATTGCAAAACATCATTTCTTTTTTCAATCACAAGCCATCTCCTTGAAGCCGATTCCAAATAGGCTCTATCCATAGTGGGCAAAGACAAAATCAGCAAGCCCCATCCCAAACAATTGAAATATTAAACCCAAATAATGGAAACTTAATGACTAAACCAATAGAATCTAATTATAAAATTAGGAACGAACCATATGATAAACGCACAAGAACTAGTCTTAAAAACCTCCAATCTCTTTCGTTTTGGCAAATTCGAAGAAGCCAAGACGCTGCTTATACGTACTTTAAAAGAAGATCCCAGCTGCTTTGAAGCAAGATTAGAGCAAATCCGCGGGGCGCTTTTTCAAGATAAAATTGAGGAGGCTTTTCAATTAATTGGTGAGGCCACAGCGATTTTTCCTCAAGATCCTCGACTCGCCGCCCTTCAAGGCGTTTGGTTTTTAGAAAATCATCAGTACCAGGGAGCTAAAGCCGCTTTAAGTTGGGCAGCAAAAGCCTTGCCAAAAGATGGCAATATCCGCTTAAACTGGGCGATTGCACTGCGCCATTTAGGCGAGATAGAAAAAGCAGAGGAAGAAGTACTGCAATCACTGTTGCTTAATCCGGCTTCTGAATTGGCACATTTTGAATACTCCCGAATTCTGATGTTGCAAGGCCAACCTCAAGAAGCCGTCTTGCAAATTTTAAAATCATTGGAATGCAATATTTACTTTATCCCGGGCTTCATGGCTATCAACCGATATCTAAAGATGAAAAAAGATCCTGATGCTGCCATCTTGTTTTACAAAGATGCACTTCGCATCGCTCCTGATTTTGATTTCTTGTATGGACAACTCGCAATACTTTATGAAGAAAAAGGAGATTATGCGGCAGCTCTGCCTTACGCTCAATATTTAGCCAAAACCAATAATAGTTATTATGATGATTTACGTGTGGGTATTTACACCTTTTTGTCAGGCAATGCTCTCGATGCAGAAAAAATATTTTTAAAATGTATTGAGCGTGACGCTAGCAAGTGGGATGCTTTCTATGACTTAGGAGAAATTTATTTTACTCAACTAAAATTGGACGAGGCTAAAGCGCTGTATCAAAAAGCCGCAGATCTTGTCAAAGACATGGATTCGAGGCCATTCAATCAGCTTGGCGTCATCTGTTTAGCTAAAAATGACTTTCAGGAAGCAGAAAAACTCTTTCAAAAAGCAGTTTTAATTAATCCAACGGCCTTTGATCCTGTCTTTAATATGGCGCTAAGTTGTAAATATCGTGGTGATATATTGTCTTCCAGAGAATGGGCCCAAAAAGCATTTCTCCTCGCCGGCGACAATGTCACAAAGAAATACACAGTGCAAAAGTATTTAAAAGCACCTTAATTAAATTGACCGTGTGCGTGAAAATGGCTGAGCATTTGATCTTTTTCTAAGAAAATACGGTGTAGCCATTGTGAAAGTTCGGCGTCGCTCATCGGCAGGGAAGTTATTTCAAAACGGCGCACGTGCACGTATACGTTATCGACCTTGCCCGTCACCAATTCAAACAAACTAGGAATTCGACCAGGAAATGCGATGGTTATATCGTAAACAGCAGTAATATGGCCACGCAAGCCTTGCACAGAAGCGACAAAGCCTTTGGTCCGCGGCGTTAAGACATAGCTATTTTGCGGCAAGCCATGTTTTTTAGAAAAAAGTTTCGAGCTTAATAATTTTTGCGCACTAAAGCGTGTTCCCTCTGGGAACGTCGTGAGCCAAATCGGAATATTTTCTTTAAAAAACTTCTGAAAGGTGCGGTTGATATTTTTTTGATCACGATGCCATTGGCGTTTCACAAAAATACTGTCTAAAAACAACATACCCCAGCCTAGACCTGGCGTATACTTTAATATGTCTTTGCCTATCCATTTCATATCACCAAGACGTAGAGCCCGCCGTCCAAGTCCAAACAAAATAGGGATATCTGCCATGCTTTGATGATTAATGACCAATAAGGCATTTTCTTTTTGGGGAACCGCATCGCCCGAAAAATTAATATGAATCCCCTGAATGTTTTCAAGGCAAAAACTGGCAAGCCCCCACCAAAAATCAGCCATCTCGCGATTGGCTTTACGAAATTTTTCTCTGGAAAAAGGTAGTAGCACTAAAGTAAAAAGCTGCAAAAAATTACAACATAGCAAAAGAATAAATAAACCAAGAGAAATAACAATTCCTAACGTTGCTCGAATAAAAAACTTCAATCTTTACTCCGCTTTTTTGGCGCATTAATACGGACATCGCCGATCATGCGCCGGGTTCTATCTTGCCGCTTTTGCACATAATTGGGCACAGCACCTGTTATCAAAGATTTATAGGTCCGCTTAGGGTCTGGTAAAATCGAGACCAAAGCCACACATTGCGAAAGCGTTAAATTTTGCGGCTTCTTTTTGAAAAAACGCTGAGAGGCATTGTGAATGCCATAGATACGTGGACCAAACTCCACCACGTTAAAATACCAAGTAATCTGTGCTTCTTTGGACATGATTAAATCCAAGAAAAGCGCTCCGACAAATTCTCTGGATTTGCGCAAATAAGATCTGTCCCTCGATAAAAAAACATTTTTAATCAGCTGCTGGGTAATGGTACTGCCGCCCCAACGAATTTTCCCTCTTCTGCGATTGCGTTTCATGGCTTTTTCGATGCTGTCTAAATCAACACCTCTGTGTTCATAAAAACGCATATCTTCCGCTGCTACTAAAGCATGACGACAATTGGCCGGTATGTTATTTGTGGAAGTCCAAGCAGCTTTTTCATAGAACTTTTGTAAAAGTGGCCCCGTCACACGCAAATAGCGACTTTTTCCATCGGCTTCATAAGGAAAATAAGCAACGACGCCCGTATAAAAGACAAATACCCACGGAATGAACCAAAGGATAAAAAGCCCAAGCAACCAGGCTAATAATTTAAAGGGTCGAATAGCAAACACGGTTAAAACCCATCACAGGCGGTCTGGTAGAGTTGTTTTAGCCAATTAGAAATCTGTTTTCCGCCAGATGTTTCTTGGAAATGACCTAAAGCATCAATTGCTGTTTCTATTTCAAGTTTGACAGCCGCGCAAGTTTTTTGCACTGCGCCGCTGGCGACGATGCGCTCACCCATCTGCAAAATGGCGTCGCTAGTCATCGCTTCTTGAGCCCATAAATTGGCAAGTTCATTTTTGATCTTTGCGTCTTGCAGAGATAACAAAATAGGAAACGAGGGCTCGCGATTTTTAATGTCTAAAAATTTATCTTTTAATTCTTTTTTGTCTTGTAAATCTCTGAGGTCGTCCACCAGTTGAAAGGCAGTGCCTATATGCAAACCGCATTTATAAAATCGTAGCGCAGCATCTTCATCCCCAGCGATACGAGCAGCAGCCTGGCCACACCAGGCAAACAAAACGCCGGTTTTACCAAGGGCAATTTCTCGCCAGCCCGCTGGTGTTACATCCATTCGGCCTCGTATCGAAACCTCGGCCATGGCGGCTTTAGCCATATAAGCAATCACCTCGATGGAATCATAAATTAATTCTTTGGGGCCTTCTTTCAGCAACGAAAATGACACTGATAACAAATAATTACCAGCCAATACCGCTACGGAATTGCCAAATTGATGACTCACAGTGGGACGACCACGGCGAATTTTAGCATCGTCTATCACGTCGTCATGAAGCAAGCTTGCCGAATGAATAAGCTCGCCAGCCGCCGCTGCTAAAATTAATTGTTGATTTTGAACCCCTAGCGCCTCTCCAAAAAATGAAGTGAGCAAGGGTCTGGCCCGCTTGGCCTTTCCCGTCACACACAAGTGCCGTGATGCCGCCAGCAGGATATCAGCAGATTGCGGCAAGGCTCCGCCAGTTACTTCTAAGGCTTGGCTTAAAGTAACCTCGACCTTATCCAAAAACTGCTGTTTCATTTCAGCAAAAGCAAAATCCATTTTCCACCCAACCATAAGCTCACCAACCCATATGGCGTCAGTTAAATAACTGAAGCCATAGATGAATACAAGAACTTCCCTTAAATGGTAATCCTTGTTTTTTTCTCTTTCTACCTTCCAAACCACTTTTTTTGGTTTTGTCGACTTCTTTCTTCGTAGGCGCGCATAGAATCAGCATCTGCTGGAGGCTTATTTTGATTGAAGTGAGCAAGCCATCGTTGTGAAGCAACGCGCAGCCATCCGTCCAGGTAGATTTTAACATCCGTGTATTTTTTGCGCGTAGCATGATTTAAGCCCTGCTCCAGGCATTCTTGCAGAGACGGTCTTCCTAGTTTTCCGTCTAAACAAGGGAATGTTTTCTTCCAGTGTTCACCAAATTTTTCTAGCAGCTCTAAAGAAGTATT
>CANFCB010000023.1 GCA_947445025.1 Myxococcales bacterium | reverse complement strand
GTCCAAACGATAGTTTGATTCGACAGGTCAGCGTCAATGCACTTTGTGCCTGGATACAAATCACACCCATTGAGGGTCCAGTAGGTACCAAAACAGGCACCTAAATACAGAGCCATCAGCAGCAAATTGATTGGAATTAAATGCTTCATGTTAAACTTTCGAATTTGGACAATGTAAAATATATAATAATAAGGCCTAATAACGCCGGCTGTTTGAGTTTTGTCAAGTGGTCTTAAATGTTGTTTTTTTGAGCTAACGCGGCGAGGATTTTGGCAGGCGAGAAGGGCAATTCGAATAGCCTGACGCCTACCGCATCATAAATAGCATTAGCTATGGCAGGTATGGAGCTATGCAATGGGCCTTCGCCTGCTTCTTTGGCGCCATAGGGACCATTGGGGTCTGAATTTTCCACCAGCAGAGCCGCAATATCGGGGGTGTCTAGTGAAGTGGGTATGCGGTAATCTAGCAAACTTGGATTCATGAGCATGCCAAGGCGCGCTTGGTCACTGCCGTATTGCATTTCTTCGAGAGCAACTTCAGCAAAACCCATGTAGGTGCTGCCTTCCATTTGTCCTTCAACGAGCATAGGATTTAAGGCTTTACCGCAGTCGTGGGCCACCCAAATTTTATGGACCCGCAAGCGCCCCGTTAAAACATCAACTTCAACATCGGCAATGTGAGCGGTACAAGAATAGGCAGGAGAAGATCCAATAGTTCCACCGCGATAATCACCGCCGCGGGGAAAAGTGCGATAACTTCCCGTCGATCCCAGTGTGCCAAATTTGACTTCGGTGACGCAAAACGCTTCGGTTAAAGACATGCAAAAACTTGTGTCTGTTTGATTCCAAACTTTTTCATGGCCTAATAAAATTATTTCAGGCGTAACTTGCCATTTTTCAGCGACGGCACTTTGGATTTGCCGACGCAATTTGCGACAAGCTTCTTGGGCGGCATGGCCCATCATGAGGGTGACGCGACTAGAATAAGAGCCTAAATCGACGGGCGTAAGGTCGGTATCGCTGCTGATAACTCTGACGTGTTCCATGGCTACACCTAATTCTTCGCCGGCAATTTGTGCCAAAATAGAATTGCTGCCTTGTCCAATATCGGATGCACCACAAAAAAGTGTGACGCGGCCAGAACGGTCTATTTTAACTTGAACGCCAGTTTGCGGCAGCTCATTGGGGTGAACCGGATAGTTGGTTCCGGAAATATACATGCTGCTGGCAATTCCAAGTCCGCGTCCAAAAGGCAGTTTGCCGCGTCGTTCATGCCAATGAGACGCTGTGGCGACGGCATCTAAGCAATCAATAATTCCCAAAGATCCTACCGCTTGCCCGTTGATTGTCGTTGAATGCGGCGGCACGGCATTTTTTTTACGCAGCAGAACGGGATCCATGCCTAGTTTTTCTGCAATCATATCTAGGTGAATTTCCAAGGCAAATCGAGGCTGCACTGAGCCGTGACCACGTTTAGGTCCACATGCCGGCTTGTTAGTGTAATAACGCGTGGCCTCAAACGCATAAGTCTCAAATCCGACAGGGCCGGTTAATAATTGACCGGCATAAAAAGCCGTGACCATGCCAAAAGAAGCATAGGCACCGCCGTCAATTTCAATTTTACTTTTTACCGCTTTAATTTTTCCGTCTGCAGAGGCCCCACAATGAAAATGCATACGCATAGGGTGACGCCCTCTATGCGCATAAAAAACTTCTTCCCTGGTGTAAAGGCATTTAACTGGTCTACCAGTTTTCATGGCCAACTTAGCCACGACAAATTCCAAATCAAAAGGCTCACTTTTGCCCCCAAAGGCACCGCCCACTGCTGCTTGAATGACGCGAATATTATTTTCTGAAATTTCTAAAACGTCCGCCAATGCTAAGTGTAAATAATGAGGCACTTGCGTCGAAGAAATCACAGTCAAGAGGCCGCGATGATTATACTCAGCGATGGCGCAATGTGGTTCGATGGGGGCATGGGTGGTGTTAGAAAAATAGAAAGTATTCTCAACCGTGACGTCAGATTGTTCTAAAGCGGATTCTACGTCGCCAAAAGCAAGCGAGACGTGTTTGGTGATATTTCCCACTTTGGCTTTTTCATTAACTTTTGTTTCAGGTGTATCACCTGTTCTCGCGGCTGCTTCGGCGCTTAAAATAGCTGGGAGATCTTGGTATGCAACGGTAATCGCTTTAATGGCGGCATTCGCCGTTTCTTCATCGATGGCTGCCACAGCGGCAACTGCGTCGCCAATGTAACGTACTTTTTTAAGGGCCAGTGCATTCTCATCTTTGGTCCAGGGAATGACGCCGTAAGGATTAGGCATTTCTTGACCGATGACCACGGCAAAAACACCGGGCATGCTTTTGGCTTTAGAAGTGTCGATAGAAATAATGCGGGCGTGGGCTTTGGTGCTGCGTTTAATTTTGGCGTGCAACATGCCGGGCCACTGTATGTCGTCGGCATATTGGGTGCGACCGGTGGCTTTATCGAGGCCATCGATTTTTCGTAAACGTTTGCCTATACCGTGAGCGTTGTCTTCCTGGTGTGACAACGGATCGCTGATGCTGGTTCCGTGTGGATAGATAAGAGCTGAAGTCATGGCTTTTCTCTGCGCATGTGTTGATAAGCTTCTTTGCTGGCAGCCATGCCAATGGCTTGATAGATTTTGGTGTAGCCAGTGCAGCGGCACAAATTACCACTGAGTGCTTCGCGCATTTGGGCCAGGGTTGGGTTTTTATTTTCGTTGAGCAAAGCTCTTGCTGTAAGCATCATGCCCGGCTGACAAAAACCGCACTGCAAGGCGCCGCATACATCAAAAGCATCTTGAATCGCGTCGAGTTTATCGGGTTTCTGCAAACCTTCGATGGTAGTGATGTGCGGAGAAGCGAGTTCGTGGCACGCCACTGCGCCTGCTAGAGTTAGACAAGAAAGTGTTGGTTTGCCATCGATCAAAACCGTGCAAGCCCCGCAATCGCCTTTATCGCAACCTTGCTTTGTTCCCGTCAATTGGAGCTGATAGCGCAAAATTTCGCACAGCGTGTGATGCATTGGTGCTGCAACCGTATGTTTTTGTCCATTAACCAAGAGTGTGATGAGGCTGAGGTTTGTCGTCATGAATTCTGCTTCCTCATTGAACAAATTTGCAGGCATCAAACCCTAATGTTTGGCTTGATATTCATCAATTAAAAAAGGGTTTAACATGATTTCTAGAAAATTGTTGGTGGGTTTTACTGCAGGGGCTGTGGTTATCATCGCTGGCCTAGGAATGTGTCATTCTCGAGGCGATACAAAACAAAATTTATTGCAACCCCAAAGCAGTTCTTCGATAAATAAAGCCAAAGCAGTTGGTGTCATGCAGCGCCTGATCATGCAGATGCAACGCAACACGGTTGGTTCAGATGGGTCAGAAAACAACGCTCAACCTGAAGCTGCTGCTGATGCCAATCAACGAGCAGAAGATGAACAGCAATGGCAAGTACTCGATGAAAAACGCCAGGCCCGCATTGATCGTTTACGGGAGAAGCAAAAGAACATCGCAGAGGCAGTAGACCGAGACAGAGAAGAACAAATTGGGGAGTAGATTATGAGTATTGTTAACGTTTTAGGATGGCAGAGAAGAAGCCCTAGTTAGCCAAGAAACGAGGTAGGCAAAAATAAAGCTCAAGAAGAATCCTGGAATTACCGCAGGAATATTGAGGCCATAGTTGGTTGCAAAAAAAGATTGTCCAGAAATTTCCCAAAGGGCAGCGATCAAACCGCCAGCGAGGATGCTGGCGTAGGCACCATATTTATTAATCACCTGGCTGTGCAGTGACAAAATTACTAGCGGTCCAAAAGAACAGCCAAAACCCATCCAGGCATAGTGTACCAAGTATTGAATGCTGGTTGTCTCATCTCTGCTAATATAAAAACTACAAATGGCAATCAGTAAAATACCAAAGCGATAAGCCCAAATTAATTCTTGATTGGTTGCAGCAGGGCGCAAGGTGCGCTTGTAAAAATCTTCGGTGAGTACAGAAACCAGCACTAAAACTTGGGCAGTAACGACGGATAAAGAAGCTCCGGCTACGGCAGATAAAACAAACCCGGTCATCAATGGCGAAAAAAGTGTTTTAGACATCTCCACAAAAACCATTTCTTTATTACTTAAAGTTTCGGGAAAATAAGCAATGCCAATCAGACCAACCAAACCTGCCGCGCTTAAAACCGATATTTGCCAAGCCATGCCGATGCGTTGCGCTTTGGCCATTTCGTTGACGTTCTTGATGCCCATAAATTTGGTTAAAATGTGCGGCATGCCAAAGTAGCCAACCATCCAACTAAAAGACATTGCCAGGGTATTGGTCACGCCCAGGGCGGTGTCAGGGAGAAAATTCAGTGAGATATTTTTTATATGTGCTTGATTTGCTATTGCAGCCCAGCCACCGACTTTAAAATACGCGATAGCCGGCACTAAAAAGATAATGACCAGTAAAAATAACGCCTGAAAGCAATCTATCCATGCTAAAGAGCGATAGCCACCCAACATAATATAAAAAATAACGCAAACCAAGCCGATAAAAAGACCGTACTGATAAGGAATAGCGAAAACAGATTTTGCTAAATATCCGAAGCCTTTTAGCCCGGCAGCGATGTAAACAGAAAAGAAAAATAGACACATGGCTGCGCTTAATAAGCGGATAACGCCAGATTTATCGTCAAATCTGCGTTCAAAAAAAGTAGAAAGCGTAAAAGCATTGAACTTTTCTGTGGATTTGCGCAGGCCAGGGGCGATGAATTTCCAAGTAATCCACATGCCGATAATGAGGCCAATAGCGATCCAGCCTTCGATAAGACCGCCAGCATATAAGGCGCCGGGAAAAGCCATGAAAAGCCAGTCACTCATATCGCTGGCGTGAGCTGAGAGTGCAGTTAAAAAATAGTTAATAGAGCGATTGCCTAAAATGGCGCTGGTATAGTCGCTATCAACTTTATTTTTTGGAGTTTTCCAATAAGCAGTAATGCCAATCAAACCAATGATCAAAAAATAAGCAATAAAGCCAATTAAATACAGCTGCATTTTGTCGCCTCATTTCTTAAAATCGCCGGCCTTTACTTTAGACAGGGTTTTTTTATGCAAATACTTTTTCAAAGTGACGCTAATGTCTTCTTGAGTCAGTTTTTGAATGCGTTCCAACAATTGGGCTTGATAAGCAAAAGTGCGTCCATTCTCTAAGTTAGAACTTAAAGTATTGACCACGTAATTGTCGCTTGCCAGCAAATTATCTAAGGTCGATTTAAAACTTTGTTTTCCTTCGCTGAGTTCGTCGGCATTCACGCCTTTGCTGAGCCACGTTTCATACTCGACTTGGATGAGATCCAGTGCTTTTGCGGCATTCTCCGTGGAGGCCATGGCATACATGGTGATAGAAGCATTGGGTTCATATTTGCTAGCAGAGACCCCTGAACCTGCACCGTAAGATATTCCTTCTTTTTCACGCAGGCGATTCATTAGGCGCGACTTCATGCTTTCACCGAAAACGTAATTAGCAAAGCGAATTGCTGCATAGTCAGGATTGTCGTCTTGTAGTTCCAGATTTGTTCCCATGGCGACGATGGCCATTTGCTTGTCAGGGGTTGGCATAATTTTAAATTCATTCGCTGCTGCAAGATAAGGTTTATTAATACGTGCGTAAGGCTTTTTCGATTTCCAACTGCCAAAATTTTCCTGCATGGCAGCTGTAATTTGTTTTGCGTCAAATGCGCCGACAAAGGCAACATCGAGGTTGCTGGCGCCATAAAATTCGGCATAGAGTTTTTTTAGGTCTTCTATTTTTACCTTTTTGACGGCTTTCATCTTTTCTTCTAGTGTTGGCACATAGTGAATACTGGCTTTGGGCCAAGGACTTTGCAGACGAGCAAGCTCGTTAAATCCGATGGTTTGTGGATCAGTTAGTCCTTCTTCTAGACCAGCCAACTCTTTCTTTTGCACAATGGTAAATTCGGCTTTGTCGAATTTTGGATGCTGCATGACTTCAGCAGCTAGGTCAAGCACTGCTAAAATATGTGCACGATCACTGGTGATGCTGATGACGGTTGCACCGCTACCTCCATAAATATTCATCGTTGATTGCAAGAGGTCAAGTTTGTCTTGGATATCTTGATAGCTACGTTTCTTGGTGCCGCGGGAAAGTACCTGAGGAAGCAAAGACAAGGTCTCGTTGTGGCCATTTAGATCTTTTTCAGTCCCAAAGCGAAAAATCAACATGGCCTTGATGTTGTCTCCCCTTGTTTGTTTAGGAAGTAAGGCCAATTTAATGCCACTTTTGAGGGAGGTGCGTTTAGTGCTTTTTTCAATATTATCGACGGTGGCATCGAACTGCTCGCCGATGACCAGTGTCTCAGAGCCACGATAATCTTTCAGCATCAAGGCGACGTTTGGTGTGGGTGGTACTTGGGCGCGCACAGCGTTTTTGGTGGGGATAAAAACGCCTGCGGTGCGATTGCTTTCGATCAGATATTGTTTAGCGACTCTTTCAACGTCGGCAACTAGGACGTTTTTAATTTGATCACGATACCAAAAATAAAGTTCGAATCCACCTTGGGCAATTGATTCACTTAGTTTAAGCGCCAACTCTTTGCTGTTGGATAAGGATATTTTAAAGTTTTTCAAAATACGCGCCTTGGCTCGGTCAACGCTTTCTTGAGTAATGGCGCCTTTTCGATCTTTTTCTAGTTTGGCCAACATCTTTTCTTCGATTTTATAAATATTTTTGGCGACAGCTGGTTTGGCAAAAACCATAAAGGTTCCCGGTTCAGCAAGTGCATAAGTCATGCCAAAAATTTCGGAAGCTTCACCAGTCTCGACTAATGCTTTATAAAGATGCCCGCCAGGTTCATTGGTAAGGACGTCTGCTAAAATACGTACAGCGGCGTAGTCTGGGTGGGAGCCAGCAGGAATATGGTAAGCAACGCCGGTGCAAGCAACATCGCCAGCGCGCATGAGTTTGATTTCGCGAGCGCCATCTTGCGGCGGTTCTTCGGTGTAGCTTAGTTCTAGCACGCGTGCTGGTTTAGCAATGGAGCCAAACAATTTTTCAATTTGTTGCAAAGCAAAATTTTCTTCAAATTTGCCAGCGACAATTAAAACGGCGTTATCTGGCTGGTAATATTTTCGGTAAAACTGTTGCAAATTTTCAATAGGAACCCGCTCTATATCGCTTTTATTGCCAATGGTGCTTTTTCCATAGTTGTGCCACTGGTAGGCTGCAGACATAATTTGATCATGCAAAACACCGATGGGATCGTTTTCGCCCATCTCAAATTCGTTTCGTACCACGGTCATTTCTGCGTCTAAGTCTGCTTTGCGTACCCAGCTATGGATCATGCGATCAGCCTCGAAGTCGAGTGCGAATTGGAGGTTTTCTGGGCTGGCGGGAAGGGTCTCAAAATAATTGGTACGGTCATACCAAGTGGTGGCATTAAAGAAGGCACCTTTGTCTTGCAAAATACCTTTGGTGTCGGGGTAGCGAGGTGTTCCTTTAAAAAGCATGTGCTCAAGCAAATGGGCCATACCGGCTTCGCCTCGGCCTTCATGTCTGGATCCGACTAGATAGGTAATATTCACAGTGACTGTTGATTGTGAATCATCCTTGAAAAGCAGGACTTTTAAGCCGTTTTTGAGCTGGTACTCATTAATACCCTCGATGGTGCGAATTGGTTTTAATAGCATGGGGTTTTCAGACCTTTGGTTTGCATGTTGGCTGATGGAAGGGCTGCCTGCCATCAGTAAAATAGTGAAAGGAAGAACAAGCGCAATCTTTTTCATAGAGACTCTCTTATTTAATTCTATCCAGCTTGATAAATACGCAATACATCGTTCACCGTTAAAAAGAGCATCAATGCCAGAATAAAAATAATTCCAATACCGTGAATCCAAAGTTGTGCCGTCGCATTGATAGGTCTTCTAATAATACTTTCTATACACAAAATAAAAATTTTGCTTCCGTCTAATGCTGGAATTGGTAAAATATTAAATAAGCCAAGTACAACTGATAAACTGGCCATGAGCCACAGTAAATTTTTTAGGCCTTGCCCGGCAGCATGGGAGAGCTGTCTAGTGACTTCGACGACGCCGCCAAGTTTCGCATCGCTTTTACCAAAAATCGCTTGTCCCAGTTGCGATAAAACCCCGGTGCTTTGGCCCCATAATTGGGAGAAACTTTCTGCCACAGCGCCGCTAAAGGTAAAGGACAAAGGTACATAACCGACCCCTATGCGATATACTCCGCCAGCATCCATTACTGGCGCTATATTTATATGTAGCAATTGTTGCTGCACTTTAGCGTCGATATCTTTTAACGGACGTTCAATCTGTAGGTTGAGGGGAAGACCCTGGCTTTGATTAATGAAAGCCAAGAACTCTTTGGTGCCAGACAACGATTTTCCATTCACATGAGTAATCACGTCGCCTTCTTGCAAGCCTGCGACATATGCAGGTGAATCAGGAACCAGATGGTTCACCAAAAGGCTTGGGGTTTGGCTGGGAGAGTATAACCAAAAAACGCTGACGAATAAAAAGAAAGCGAGAATGTAATTGAAAAGTGGGCCGGCAGCGACGACTAGAATTTGCGCCCATCGTGGTTGATTAATAAAAGACTTGGGGTCTTCTTGGGCGCCTTCTTCCAAAGAGCTCATGCCCGCAATTTGCACGAAACCGCCAATTGGCAAAGCGCTAATCTGATACTCAATTCCATTTCTAACCAGGCTTACAACTTTAGGGCCAAAGCCGATGGAAAATTTTAAAACACGCATGCCCAGCAGTCTGGCCATGGTGTAATGACCGAGCTCATGCCAAGCGACCAGAAGACTAATGACGATGAGTGAAATGATTATTTGAATAACCAGATTATCTGTGATCATTTTTGGTGCTCGTATCTGTGTGCTATTTCTGGAATAATACCAAAGAGTAAATTAGAAAATCGTTTAGAAACTTTGGTGGCAATTTCGGTGACTTCTTGATGATTCAAAGAGCCCTGGCTAAGTCCCGCGGCTTTATTGGTTAGACAAGAAATTCCTAAAACGTCCATGCCGCCATGGCGAGCAGAAATTGTTTCAAGAACAGTGCTCATGCCCACAGCGTCGGCGCCCATGGTTTTGAACATGCGAATTTCAGCGGGTGTTTCATAGCAAGGACCTAAAACACCGACGTAAATGCCTTCTTTGAGCGGCGCTTTTTGACTAGTGGCTACTTTTTCTGCCAGTTCTCGAAGAGATTTTGAGTAGGCTTCACTCATATCGAAAAATCGTGGTCCCATGCGTAGATCATTTGGACCAAGCAAAGGATTGTCGCCGGTCATGTTGATGTGATCTTTAATCAACATCAAATCGCCTACGTCAAGATGATCACCAATGGCACCTGCGGCATTGGTTAAAATGACACTTTTAACGCCGAGAGCTTGCAAAACGCAGATGGGAAAGGCCACTTTATTGGCAGAATAGCCCTCGTAGCGGTGGACACGACCTTGCATTAGTAAAACCGGTGTTTCACCAATAAAGCCATAGACTAGGCAGCTATTGTGGCCTTCGATGGAAGAAGTGGGGAAGTGGGGAATCTCGTGGTAAGGAATAAGCTGGGACTTGCTTTTTTCCATGACTTCTTGTGCAAAGGCACCAAGTCCCGAACCTAAAATGACCGAGACCCTTGCTGCTGGTGCGTTGTCTTTTATTTTTAAGCGGTTTCGTATGAAATCAGCAGCGTTGCTAACTTGTTCAAAGCTCGTTGTTTTTCCAAGCAATTGCTCAGCCATGGAATACCTCATTTAAATTCTGAATCGTTATTCGGGGGCCAAATAAATTCGGAACGGGTATTTTTTCTGCATTGATATTGAAAGCTTCTTCAATTTGTTTCATTGCTTGCGCTTCATTTTTCCCCGAGCTGTGCACAATACAAAGCGGTTGATTCTCTTCAACGTAGCTGCCAAGTTTCATGCACATTTCAATACCCACGCCTGGATCGATAATATCTGCGCTTTTTTCGCGGCCGCCGCCTAGAAAAGCGATTGCTGTTCCCAGCGCATAAGTATCCATGCTGTTGATAAAGCCAGCTTTGGGCGCGAATACTGGTTTTTTAAACTGAGCATGAGGCAGCAAACTATAGTCATCGACGACACGCATGTTGGCGCCTTGTGCTTCTCCAACTTGGATGAATTTTTGCAAGGCTAGGCCATTTTTTAAGACTGCTTGAATTTGCGCGCGCCCGTCGTCCAGATTACTGACTTTTTTGCTCAAAAGCAACATTTCTGCGCCTAATTCGATTACCAGTTGGTTGGTATCTTTTGGGCCGATTCCTTTTAGGACATCGATGGATTCACAAATTTCCAAGGAATTTCCGGCCATAATACCGATAGGCTGTTCCATGGATGTGAGTCTCGCGACGGTTTGCGTGCCCATGCGTGCGCCAATGTCCACCATGGTTTGCGCGAGCAAGTAAGCATCTTTAGGATCGCGCATGAAGGCGCCTGAACCAAATTTAACGTCGAGCACAAGTCCTTGAATGCCTTCGGACAATTTCTTGGACATAATGGAAGAAGCAATCAGCGGGATAGATTCGATGGTGCCAGTGACGTCGCGCAGTGCGTACAGTTTTTTATCTGCCGGCGCGATTTCGTCGGTCTGAGAGCCTAGGCAACAACCAATAGCGGCTAGTTGTTTTTTAAATTGTTCCACGCTGAGCTTGCAGGAAAATCCAGGAATGCTTTCTAGTTTATCGAGTGTGCCGCCTGTGTGACCAAGTCCTCGACCAGAAATCATGGGAACCAAAACGCCGCAAGCGGCCACTGCTGGGGCCAAAGGGATGCTAATCTTATCGCCTACTCCGCCGGTTGAATGCTTGTCGACACAGACTCCGGAAATGCTAGACAAATCAAGCGTGCTGCCAGAGTGCAACATGGCTGTGGTAAGTGCCGAAAGCTCTGCTCCCGACATACTTTTGAAAAAAACCGCCATGGCAAATGCGGCCATCTGGTAGTCAGGAATATTGCCGTTGGTGTATTCGCTGATCAAGAATTGAATTTCTGAATCGCTTAAAATATTGCCGTTGCGTTTTTTGATGATGACATCAAGGGCGCGTATCATGATTTTTCCAAAGACTGCATGATAGCGACGGAAGTGGAGCAGCCTAGACGGTTGGCTCCTGCACTTATCATGGCCTTAGCATCATCGAGGGTTTTAATCCCTCCCGAAGCCTTAACGCCCATGTCGCTACCTACAATGCGTCGCATCAAAGCGACGTCTTTAACATTAGCGCCGCCGGCAGCAAAACCCGTCGAGGTTTTAACAAATGCGGCACCAGCACCTTTGGCCAATGCCGAAGCAATGATTTTTTCTTCATCGTTTAGGCTGGCAGTCTCTAAGATGACTTTAACAGGAAAGGGCTTGCTTGCTTCCACCACTTGTTGGATATCTTCAATCACAGTTCGGTAATCTTGAGATTTTAAGGCGCCTAAATTGATCACCATATCAATCTCGCGTGCGCCCGCTAAAATCGCGCCTCTGGCCTCAAAAGCTTTGGTCTTGGCGGTGGATGCACCTAAAGGAAATCCGACGACGGCAACCAAAATAACGCCAGTGTCTTTGAGCTCTTTGGCCACAAAATCAATGTTGCAAGCATTGACACAAACGCCTTTAAAATGCCAAAGCTTGGCCTCGTCGCACAGTCTTTTTAAGTCATGCAGCGTCGCTTCAGGTTTTAGAATCGTATGCTCTATAAATTGTGCTAAGCTGGGGCTTGCGTCACGTTTAGATTTAGGGCTACCAGGAAGCTTTTTATTTTGCTTCACAAAAACCTCACACCAAAGCTTTAAGTAAGATTGTGCTGTTCTGGCACAGTGTTGCGCAAGGTCAATCGGGTGCAATATGAATTAGGTGCGTTTACCCAAAAGGATACGATCTTTTTTATCCAGCATGGTTTTGGCAGCTTTGGAAATGGCCTCGGCAACGGCAATCTCGCCATCAATTCCTAATGCCGGGGCAACGTCTCTGCCGGCGCGCAATAAGTTGGAAATGGGCGTGTAAATGGGCCTGCCGTCAAGGCGGTTTAAGCCCTTGCCTTGCGCCTTGAACTGCGGCCAAATCCAGTTTGCTTCTTCGTTGCTGATGGTGTCTTCGGCCAGCCGTTTACTGATAGCAAAAGGCAATAAGCGTTCCGCGTTGCGTTTTAAAGTTTCTATATTTTTTTTGGTGTCAGCGTTTTTTGACCAGGTGGCCATTACTGCCAGGCTTAAGTTTTTTTCGGGTAAAGTGTCATTGCTTTGATGCAACGATGCGTGTTTCCATGGATTAAAAATTCCCAAAATGCTTTTGCTTTCTTGTTCATTTTCAAAAGAAAGTGAGACTGCCAGCGTTGGCATGGCCTTAGGGATTAATGATCTGGGTAAAAGCCAACGACAAATCGTGGTTTGACCAACTGGGGACAGCAAGTTTTCATGGATTTTAAGAAGAGCGCTTAAAGAAGTGTCTGTCAAAAGCGGCCGCAAATCTCTTGCGTAAGTGGCATCAATGATCGTCGCTGGAATATAGTTATTATGGCCGCTTAGATGGATTTGAGAAATTTGTTTTTTGTGGGTTTCAATTTTTAGGATAGTTTGATTTTGTAAAATCTCGCCGCCATGTCTTAAAAAAGATTCCGCAAAAATAGACTTCAAAATAGCATAAGAAGAGGTATGCTCAAAAATAGGGATGCAGTTTCCATTTTGAAATGCTTTAAGAGCTAAATGCCCGCCGATACTTTCTAAAGGTAAAGAGGCTTGATATTGTACAAAAGGAAGTAGGGCTTGCAAAAAATCATTAAGTGGCGGCTTTAAAAGTGGTTTGGCTTGACGGGTAGTGCCTGCAATTGCTGCAGCATAAAGAGAATTAGCAATGCGCTTTTTTGCTTTCAGCATGCCCCACAGGCTGCTTTCGTTTAACATGCTAGCTTCAATGTAAATTGGATCGCGTGTATTAGTGTCAAATTGAGCCAAATCCCAAGACAATTTAGCTGCTTGTTCTCCAAAGGCCCGGTAAAGTTCTGTGTTTAATTTTTGTTTATTGGGATCAGTGAGGATGCGTTCGTGAGGATCTTGAATAAATGCCATGGGCACTAAAGGTTCTAATGATCGCTTTAATTCGGTGCGCAGCTCTAGGATATCAAAAACATGAGAAGCTGGCCCACTTTTTGGTATTTGCCAGACGTGCGGGAAGGTGGGAGCAAAATAATCTCCCAAAAGTTTGGTGTCATATGTCGGCCCATGGTCAATTAATACCACGCGGTGACCTTGCTGGGCCAAAAGTGCACCCGCCACAAATCCACTGAGTTCATTGCCGACAATGCAAACGTCTGCGTGTAAAAGTGCCATTGCTATTTAACTAGCACAACTTCGTATTGTCTGCCAAATCAGAATCAAGATTAATCTAATTGCATTAAAGAGTAGGAGTGTTTTTGATTCATGTGCTTGGCTTTAAGCCTGCCCGGGGTGCTGTTTCTTTTCGCCAATTATTTAGGCCGTATGTGCTTTGGTTGCTTTTAGGTTTTGTTTTTTTATTGTTGACCAATGCCATGATTTTGATGGTCCCTCGTATTATCAACATCGGTGTGCAGATTGTAGAAGGTAAGCCTGCCTCGATGGATATGCAAAGTGTTTTGCTGTGGCTTTTTTGCTTGGCTATTTTGGGCGCTCTGGCGCGGACGCTTAGTCGGCGTACGCTTTTTAATATTGGTCGTGGCATTGAACGCGATTTGCGAAACCATTTATTCTATCATTTGTCCTTATTGTCGTCGAATTTTTACGAAAAGCATTCCGTCGGTGATTTGATGAGTCACTTGAGCAACGACATCAATAATGTGCGGATGTTTGCTGGTTTTGCCGTGCTTAATCTTTTGAATTTGGTGATTATTTTTTCGGGTTCGATTCCTATTTTAATTAGCATCGACGCTGCTGTGGCTTTTGCTTGTTTGCTGCCTTTTTTATTGGTGATCGCGAGTGCGCAAATGTTAACCGGGCGCATGTTTCATCGTGTCAAAGAATACCAAGCAAGTTTGGCAAAATTGACACAACATGTTCAAGAAAATTTAAGTGGCATAGAGGTGGTTCGCGTTTTTCATCAAGAGCGCTTTGAAGAAAAAAAATTTCAAAAAACCAACCAAGCCGCTTATGAGGCCGCCAAACGTGTCGCCAAAATTACTGTGGTGATGTTTCCCTTGACACGCATGATGTGTGGACTTGGTGTGGCTGTCGCACTTTTTGTGGGCGGACGCGAGGTGGTGCTAGGCCGTATGAGTGTGGGAGATTATGTGGAAGTCAACGCCAGGCTCTTGCAATTGTCTTGGCCGGCGATTTCTGTGGGTTTTATTTTATCGATATACAGCCAAAGCTGCGCCAGTTTATCGAGACTTAACGAACTATTTAAACAGCCGCCACAGATAGTCGATGGATCTTACAGCGATGCGCCTATTACTCTGATTGATACCAAAGATTTATCTGTGCGTTTGGGACAGCATGATCATTTGGCACTGAAAAATATTAATGTGCAGTTAAGCCGCGGACGCGTGATTGGTGTTGTGGGTCAAAGTGGTTCGGGAAAAAGTACACTGGTTCGTATTTTAGCGCGGGAAATTTTATGCAATGAGGGACAAATTTTTTACAATAACGTTGCCGGTTCACAATGGAAATTGGAGCCGCTGCATAATCAAATCGCCGTGGTTTCATCTGAACCTTTTTTGTTTAGTGCCTCGGTGCGTGAAAATATTGCTTTTGCTAAAACAGCCGCCAGCGATGCAGAAATAATAGACGTGGTGGAACAAGTTGGCTTGTCTGACGATATTGCCGGATTTCCTGAAGGTCTGCAGACCGTGATTGGCGAGCGCGGCGTGATGTTATCAGGCGGACAACGTCAGCGCGTGGCATTGGCGCGAGCTTTATTGGTCAAGGCACCGGTATTGCTCTTGGATGACTGTTTGTCGGCGGTGGACAGCCTGACGGAAAGCAAAATCGTCAAAAGCTTGCGTCAAAAAGGAACTGATATTTGTTTGTTGATTGTGTCACACCGCTTGTCGGCCATTCGCCATGCCGACGAAATTGTGGTGCTGGAAAAAGGTCAAATTGTGCAGCGCGGACGGCATGAGGAATTGCTGGCACAAGAGCAATTGTATAGCGCGCTTTGGGGGATAGAGCAGTTGCAAAAGCGAATTAAATCATGAGTGATATAAACATTATCCATCGACTATGGGCCGAAATGCGTCATTTCTACGGCGCCTTTATTGTCGCATTGCTACTTTATATTCCTGTGACGCTGATGGCTTTGGCGCAGCCCTTAATAATTGGCGAGGCTGTTGAAAAGGCCTTTAAAACAAAAGATCTAAATCAAGTGGTCTGGTGGGCTTCTTTGTTTTTTGCCGTGGTTATTATGCATGCGTTTTTTGAAATGTGTCAACTTTACACCATGCGCTGGGTGGGACTGCAAATGGTTTACTCGCTGCGCGAACGCTTGTTTGGCAAAATTCAGCAGTTATCGCCGGCATTCTTTGATCAAACTCCCTTAGGCCGTATTTTGACGCGCATGACCAATGATGTCGAATCTTTGTCAGAATTATTTTCTTCAGGGGCAGTTTCGGTCATTGGTGATATGTTGTTTTTGCTGGGCACTTTGCTCATGCTTTTTTTAATCGACTTTAAATTGAGTCTGGCGAGTCTGGTGGGCTTGCCGGTTTTAGCGTCGGGTTTATGGCTAATGAGACAGTGGATGCGCTTGGCTTTTTTTGAGGTGCGCTCCTTATTGTCAAAGTTAAATAGCTTTTTGCAAGAATATTTATCGGGGATGCAAACAGTGCAATTGTTTGCTCAAGTCAGTCGCATTCGCGACCAATTTGATGCGGAAAATATTGAATACATGAAAGCAAATCGACGGGTGATTCTGATCGATGCAGGTATTTATGCTTTTGTCGACGCCATTAGCACTATTACTATTGCCCTGGTTTTATGGGTTGGCTTTGAGCTTCGCCAAGAGGGACTGCTTTCTTTGGGTGTCATGGTGACATTTGTCGAAGCGCTTAGTCGATTTTTTCATCCGGTTCGCGAACTAGCAAATAAGTATGCCACGTTTCAAAGTGCCTTGGTTTCTGGGGGGCGGATTTTTGAATTATTGGATACGCCTACCGAAGAAAATACTGTTGAAAATCCCGTTGCTGCTAAAATGGAAAAAAGTATTTATTTTGAAAATGTGTCATTTTCCTATCGACAAAATGCCGCTGTGCTTCGTGACGTTAATTTTCGTATCTACAAAGGAGAGAAAGTTGCTTTAGTTGGTCACACTGGAGCTGGAAAAAGCACTGTCACCAAGTTGATTACAGGTTTTTACCAGGTGACTGGTGGTCGAATTTTATTTGATGATGTTGATGTTCGCCAATTTGACATAGCCAGCCTCCGTAGTTTATTTAATATTGTGCCACAAGAAGTCTTTTTGTTTTCTGGCAGTTTAAGAGATAATTTGCGATATGGGAGAGAATCCGCAAGGGATGAAGAAATCTTGACGGCGCTGCATCTTTGCCAAGCCACTTATTTGTTAGAAAAAGAAGGAGGCCTGGATGCACAAGTGGGGATGCGTGGACATCATTTTTCTTTAGGAGAAAGACAATTATTGGCACTGACGCGCGCCTTGATTGCGGATCCCGAAATTTTAATTTTAGATGAAGCAACTGCCAGCGTCGATAGAGAGACTGAAAGGCGGCTGCAAATTGCCATTACCCAAGTTTTAAAAAATCGCACAGCGTTAATTGTGGCGCATCGACTAAGTACTATTCGCGATTGCGATCGAATTTTGGTTTTTAGTAAGGGCGCTTTGATAGAGCAGGGCACACACGATTTCTTAATGGCACAAAACGGAAATTATGCGCAACTGGTTGAGTTGCAACAGCGTGAAAGTGAACTGCGACCGATCTAGTTTTTAGCCTGAAACTTTTCCCATTTTTCACATTTTTTTTCTATTAATTGTTTAAGCTCATCTTGCGTGTGGCCATTTTTAAAAAAGATGGAGAGCGCGACGATAATCACATCAACGCATTCTCCTGCAATACCGTCGACACCAGGCGATTTACTACTTGAGCCAGAAGCTTGATGGTGTATAAGGACTTCTTGTGCCAGTTCGCCCATTTCTTCTTGTAATTTCACCATGCGTTCCATGGTGGATTTTGGTTCTAAGGAAGCAAGCTGCTCAATGCGTTTTAGATTCATAAGTCTGTGTATAATAAGAACGTGCTATCTCGTCAATCAACAAGAATGCGCGCATATTTCTCCAGTGTTGCACTTCGAACTCGGAAATTTTTTCTCGAATTAAGCACTTGAGTGCCAGGATTTCTTCTGGAGTGGTGCTTGGTAAAACCACAATATGCGTGGTTAAAATATGATAACTGCTGTCTAGTGACCACACATGGGTATCGTGAATGTCTTTTACATTAAACCGCCAAACTTGATGCCGATACTTGCGAGCAAAACAGCGACCCAGCCTAAAATATCTTCCAGCAGGACTGCGCTGTAACACGCGCCCTATGCAGGCAGAGATTAATCCCTTATCGCTTTCTGGCTTTCAATATACTAAAGGATTATGACGGTGATTATCTCAAAGGCGTTTAGATTTATTTTTTGTTCTCTGCTTTTAATGTCTTCTGCCAGAGATTCATCTGCTTATTCATTTTCAGATAAAATGGACATAATGGGCAAAGGGTTTACGAGGCCATTTGGGAAAATTATCAGTACTCTCGAGTGGCCGTTGTCAGCAAAAGCTGCAAGTGAAAAGACATTTTATGGGCAGAATGAAGCAGTAAATCGGGCAGCATCTTCACAGCTTTTTCTACAAAAACTATCTGCTGAAGATAAAATAGCCGTTACGACTCTTAGTGGCCAGCAAGGTGTTTCGCTTGATTATATTAAAGCCTCGCAAAACAAGCCATGGTTTTTAAAGATTGATCCCGTTTCAAAGATGGATGGCAAGCCTAGCAAGGGAAAATGGGCTGCAACTTTTATCGCTTTTGGTCAACATGCGGGAGGCTCCCCTCTTTATGTTAACCAGGACTATCGTTTCAAGGTTAAAATAGATAACGCGCAAAGAAATCGCACTATAATTTTAAAAGTATACGACGTAAAAACATTCGAATTGATTCAGCAAGAAAGATATCAAATTCCTGAAATTGGCGACAGTATTTGGGTAAAAGATTATTTAGAAAATGGCAGGGTCTATGAGCACCCAGTGAATCAGGCCTATGGATTTTCCACTAAACTTTCTTTTACGGAAGATTCCAATGAAATTATTATCACCCATCGTTCTGATAGTCATAAATATGCTGGTATCGTGCAAATTGAGCAAAACCAAGAGTTGCTTGGAGTTTACAGCTTAGATTTTTCACAAAGCCTGCCTTGGCAGCTGGCTTTTTTACAGAAACCAACCTTTCATGCGCCGTTGCACGACGTTGAAACTCGGCTGGAAAAACAATATGATTGGTTGAAGATGGCGACCAGTCAATTAACGCTGGCTCTTCCCGATGAAAAGCAAGTAGCGCTTTTAAAAAGTAAGATCGAAAGCCCCGAGCTTTTTTCTCACCCCATTTTAGATCAGTTGGTGCTGGATTTAAATCGTGATCCCATGGCCATTGCTTCATTTGTGCAAAATGAGATTGAATTAATTCAAGGAATTAGACCACTTGCTTCGACAGCTGATTATGTGGCTGCTAGTGTATCTGCCGAAATTAATCCGGGCAAAATGGATCGTAGCGCGCTTACGGTTTTGCTCGAAGGACAAGGAAATCCTTGGGAGCAATCGGCACTTTTGATCTATTTATTGCGTAAAGCTGGATACGCCGCTGCTTACGCGACCTTGCCACCACAAAGCATGCTAATGCCTGAAGATAGAGCCAGCAACATGCTGGGTTTGCAGCTGAAAAAGGCCTTGGTCATTGGCAACTATCATTTTTACAATGAAAATAATCCAGGCGCTGTTTTTATTAATTACCCCTGGGTAGTTTTTTATGATGAGACCGCTCGAAAATGGATTCATTTATTTCCTTGGCTTCAGGAAAATCATATTGTCGAGGGCCATGATGCATATTCATTTTTACCGTTAGAATTTCGCACGGCCGGCAAATGGATTTATCGATATCTGCAAAATGACCCGAATATAACAAAACACATTGGTCCTGATGGTAATGATACGGCCGCGGTTTTGTTTAAACGTTTTTTGCAGGAGCATTTAAGAAAACAAAATAAAACACTGGATGATGTCGGCATTAATTATTATCCACAAAAGCGTCAGTATGCTGCTTGGGATGAATTTCCTAAACCGGATGTCATGGTCGGCAAAGTTATTTTGCTCGACTCACTCAAAGAAAAAGCAGAACTTTTTACCATGCTCCAAGTCGAAGTCAGTTCTATAGAAAATCACAATAAAAAGCTGAAGACTGCCTTGATGCGCGTCATGGAAGTTAACAATAGACCATTTTATGTTGATTTTAGAGTCGACAATTCATGGCATGAAATGCGCTTAACTTTATTGCCGTATCCCTCGAGCAATAGTCAAGAATTGGGTCAGCAAGAATTATCATTGAAGACAAATAGGACTGATCGCAATTTTAAGATTCGTATTCTTTATGAACAAAATGCAGGGTCTTCAAGAACGCCCATTGAATACAATATTGAAAAAGGTGTGACTGCCGCGATATGTGCACGTACAGGTCGAGTGACCTCAATGATGCTTGATATGCATGCTCTGTCCCTCGAGGAAAAAAGCACAAAAGAAGATCGTTTTCGGCAAAATGGTGTCATGGCCTATTTGACCGGTATGAATTATTTTAAGAAGCTAAGTGACTCGGAAAAATTTCTGCGGGGCATGCATAAAGTTTATAATATTCCGTTTTTTAGTGCTGGCTTATCAAAACTCAGTCCCGACATGAGCTCACGCAGTACCAATATTTCAAGTCAAGGCGACTTTATCGGAGAGCCCGTTTTAAAATACCCACAAGTGGATATGAACATTTTCGCTTCGATGGGAGTTTTCAATAACAGCGTTCGTCCGGATATTGACGAAAATTCTGAAACTATCATGAATCCATTTTATGAAATGATTATTGTCGACGGATCTGCCAATGAACATCAAGTATTGAATGACATCTACAAAGACCGGCACGCCATCTCGACGGTTAAGCTTTTACAGTTAACGCAGGCGAGCTCTAAAAGATTTTTAACATTTACGCAAAGCTCTTTCGTGCAAGCCGATCAATCATCAAGTTGGGAAATGAGAACCTTGAAACAGCAGGCTGGCTCACAGTGGAGCGCGGCAGCGCGCGCCTTGGGTTATGACCTGTCACGTTCCAGAGTCGATGCCAGCGACGTAAAAGCAAAATACGCCATTGCTTACATGACTCCAGGATTTATTAATAGTAATGACGACCCGAATCAGCCTTCTTACAAAGGCATGGGAACGCTTATTTTTTCAACAAGTTCTTGGTCTGCGCTCATTTCGGGAAATAAAAATAACGTCATGTACGGAGGCTACGGTAGTCGCTTACCAGAAAATACCTTTGGCAATTTTCGTGAAAAACCATTGTATGTTTTGAAAAGTGCGCAAAACGAATATAGCATGGGCGGTCTCAACCGCGAGTCTCGCGTCGCTGATAACTACGGCACAAAAAATGCTTACTATGACATGATAAAAGAGCAGACCATTTTTGCCTCAAATGACAATTCTTTGCCAAAGTTTAACGAGCCTAAGTCTTCTCATAAATACTATGGTAACTCCTTTGAGAAAAGTTGGGAGCCAAAAGCCGATGCACCTTTCGTGCAAGCTGAGACGACTCGTTTTAGAGAAGAAAGCAATCCAAATCAATTTGCACAAACCTTTCCTAAAGAAAATCAAGATCGCATGGCCAAGCAAAGTCGTGCCAGTT
>CANFCB010000022.1 GCA_947445025.1 Myxococcales bacterium | reverse complement strand
GGTTAAAAATCGGTTTTTCTGGGGTCAAAGGTGGCCTGGTTATCGAGAAGTTTGTGATTTAGGATTGGCTAAAAACATCTAGGCATAAAGTTAAATAAATTTTATCATTACGTTCGATACTTTCATTTACTTTTTTTAAAGCTAAAGCAGGCTCATTAAAAATTTGTTCTGCAGTTAGGTATTGCGCCTGCAATTCTTGAGCTGTTTTAAATAAATTATAATCATTCGAACGAGGCTGAATTCCTAAAACAGTATAATCAAAACAAAAATTATTTGCTTTGCACCAATCATGTATTTGCAGAAATGGTGTTCCTGAATAACCCTGTCGTGGGAATGACCGTCAAAGCAAAATCTGACATTGCCTCGAGTTTAGCTGCCTTTGCTTTCCTTGAAGTTAGATCAGCGATGTTTGAAATAAACTTGGCTAGATCTTCACCATAAAACCAGACATCACGCAGATAGCCAGCAAATCCGCGTGACTCAACTCCAAATCGGAAACCAAAGGTCTTACTACCATTGGCATCGCGAAAGTCTGTTTTTTCGACTTCAAAAAAGCTTTTACCATCATCGCTTCTATAGGTACTCATAGTTTATTTCAATTTCAAAAGCCAATCTTTGGCTTTGTTTTTGTTGAATGATTCTTGCAAATCAGGATTCGCAAGATCAAAAATGAGTTGTTTCAGGTCGTTGGAACAGGGTTGTTCGTAGCAAATATCTTCTCTTCCTTCGATCATATTTGCCCACTCGGTTAATGTTTCCAAGTCAATGCTGTCATTGATGTAGCGAGCAAGAACAGATTTTGCAGATTCCTTTGTCATCAGTATCTCTTCATCTGAATCCCATGACAGAGTTTTCAATTTTATCCTGATCTCTTCGAGTGATCTATCTAGATTTATTAAATTCTCTATAATTTCATTTCTCATGAATCTCACCGTTTATAGGAAAGATAAACCACCTTTGACCACAGCAAAACCGATTTTTAACAAGTTTCCGCTCAATTTCTCATGTCAATCGGCCAAAATGTAGGATCGGTACTTTTGACAAGAACGAAACAGTAGTTGTGTATTTAATTTCATTGAACCTTGATGTATGTAGTCAACTATTATTTCATTTGATCCTATGCCTCTAAGCAGTTCTTTGAGGTGGGTGATGTACAACAATAGGAGTAAGTTGTGTTATCGAATGTTGTTAATTGGTACGAAGGGTACATTGGGTTCTTGCAGACGTTAGGTACAGCGTATATACAAGCATATGAATCGCCTGCATTATCAAAAATCATTAAGCCAATGTTATCGCAGCACCACAATACATTATCATTTTTAAAGGTCGTTATCGTAGGGTATAGGTCGTTGGGGCAAGCGTACGCTGGTGATGGTAGGGCATCAAGCGCATCCAGATAATCCCGGCGTCGTGCCCCCCCCCCAGCGTCACCGCATGCAGACAAGCCCATCAAACCCGCCATCAACAACGATAAGGCCAAGATTCTTTTATCGATAAAATACCCCTATTTTTTCGGTTTATGTTCTGTCGTTCATGCAAGGCCCTAAAGGCAGATTAATTCCCGCCTCATCTAGCGCTTTCAGCAACGCATCGCGTGCTTTGAGCGGATCGATCAAGCCGGTTAGTCCACCTTTGGCCCAGTTAACAAATCCTTGCACGTGTTTGCGAAGTCACACGAGCAACTACTGTTATATTAACACGCACAGATTGGGAGATGCAAATTTGGGGACAATAAATTATTTGTACGGCTTTAGGCCATGGCCCCAGAAAAATCGATTTTTAACAAGTTTCCGCTCAAATTCTCATGTCTTTCAGACAAAATTTTGTGACCGATACTTGGCAAAAATGGAAAAAAGTGGTTTATACCTCCTGTTAACAATGAGGGAATAGTCGATGAAACAGTTTAAAAAAGGCCTTTTCATTTTTCACCGTGATCTTCGTACTGTTGATAATAGTGGATTAAATAAAGCTCTTGCTGAGTCAGACGAGGTGATGACTATTTTTATTTTTGATTCTGTGCAGGTAGAAGAATCAAATCATTATCGAAGCTTATCAGCAATGCAGTTTATGGTTGAGTCATTAGAAGATTTAGGTACTCAGTTAGCTAAAAAAGGGGGGAAGCTTTTCTTTTTTTATGGATCTACGAAAGAGGTTGTTGAACAATTGGTAAAAGATGAAGCTATTGATGCAGTTTTTTCTAATCGCGATTACACACCATTTGCTCGCAAGCGTGATATTGAGCTTGAAAAGGCTATGGTAAAAAAGATAGCAACTTGTTTTACTATTGACGATGCGCTTTTGTGCAATCCAGATACAATTTTCACTGGCAAAGGAACTCCTTACACGATTTATGGTGCATTTTTAAAAAAAGCTATGCAGAGGAAAGTGCAAGAACCAGCTGAATGTACAAAAGGTTCTTTTTTTACTGCTCATAATTCTCATGAAATAACTTTGGATGCTTTTAAGGAAAAAATTGGGTTGCCTGAGCGTGCTCTTTTTGAGCATGGTGGCCGAGCTGCAGCCAAAAAAATTCTTAATCATATGAGTGGATTTAAAAACTACACTGAAATTCGTGACTATCCAGCGCAAGCAACAACGGGACTTTCAGCTCATCTTAAATTTGGTACTATTTCAGTACGCGAAGTTTTTTATGCAATTAAGCAAGAAAAAGCAGATCTTCAAATTTTAAAACAACTCTATTGGCGAGATTTTTTTACTCATCTTGCGTATCATTTTCCGCATGTTTTTGGAAAGGCATTTGTAAAAAAATATCAGAATATTCCTTGGTTAGATAATAAAGTATGGTTTACCCATTGGTGCAAAGGTACAACCGGCTTTCCCCTTATTGATGCTGGTATGCGTCAGTTGAATGCAACGGGTTACATGCATAATAGAGTACGTATGGTGGTCGCTTCATTTTTAACTAAAGATATGCATATAGATTGGCGAAAAGGTGAGCGTTATTTTGCTCAACAGTTGGTTGATTATGATCCATGCGTAAATAATGGTAACTGGCAGTGGGCAGCTTCAACTGGTGCTGATTCACAACCATATTTTCGTATTTTTAATCCATGGCTTCAACAGAAAAAATTTGATCCTGAATGTGAGTACATCAAGCAATGGGTGCCAGAACTTAAGCATTTTTCTTCAAAAGAAATTCATTCGTGGTACAAGGCTTTAAAGCCTAAAAATGAATACCCTTTGCCTGTACTTGATCATGCGATGGAAAGCAAAGAAACCTTAGCTATATTTATGGAGCTAAGATGACTTCTATTTATTTAAATACCATGCCCAAATTGCTGTTCCGGTGGAAGGAAGGCGTTGCATTGTTCACCTACTATCCGACAACCAAATCATTCAACTCTTCGGGCCAGTTGCTAAAAAATGAATTATCAAAAAAGTTTAAATAGACTACTCAATTTAGAAGCAGCGCCGAAGTTTGGCCTGGAGCGCATGCAGTCACTAGTGGCGCATCTGGGTCATCCTGAGCAAAGTTATCAAATCCTACATGTTGCTGGCACCAATGGTAAGGGAAGCACTTGTGCCTTCCTCGAGGCCATTTTAGAAAAAGCAGATATTCCTCGAGGACGGTATACTAGTCCTCATTTGCAATGTGTCCGCGAACGCATTTTAATTAATGGTGCATTGATAAGCGAGCAAGAATTTTGTAAAGTCGAAAATATTGTTAACGAAATGTGTTTAAGGCTTCCCGAAATCACCACTTTTTTTGAGCGCATGACCGCCATGGCCTTGCTTGCCTTTCAGCGAGCAGGTGTAAAAGTTGCCATTCTCGAGGTAGGTTTAGGTGGTCGATTAGATGGCACTAATGTTGTGCAGCCTTCCGTGTGTGGCCTTACGCGCATCGATATCGATCACACGCAAATTTTAGGAGACACGCTCGCTAAAATTGCCGTAGAAAAAGCGGGTATTATCAAGACTGGTGTACCGGTGGTCAGCGATGCGCAAAATGCAGAAGCAGCGCAAGTTATCAAAGCATATGCCGAGCAAATGTCCGCACCTTTATGCCAGATTGGCGCTGATATTCAGATTGAGCTTTGCGAAGATGAGATATGTGTTTTTTATCAAGGCAAAATTATTTTGCCAAAATGCAAACCTGCCTTGCTTGGGTCGTATCAAATTCATAATGCTGCCGTTGCGGTGGGTATGGTTGAGCTTTCGGGGTTGGTGCCTGATTTAAATGTGCGCCGCCTGGGCGTGGAAAGCGCTAAATGGCCGGGACGTTATGAAACCGTGAGTGAAAATCCGTGGGTGATTCTCGACGGTGCGCATAACCCTGCTGGCATGCGGGCCTTGTTGGAAACCATTAAGAGCGATAAACGTTTTGTGAATTTGCCTATGACGCTTGTGGTGGGCATGACCGAAGGGCACGATGTCAAAGAAATGGCCTCGATTTGGCAAGCGGCTTTGCCTCAATTAGAAAAAATAATTGTGACACAAGCCCGTGTTCCCCGAGCTTTGCCTCCTGAAGAAATCATGCAAGCTTTTCTAAATTCCCCACTAGAAAAAAGTGGAAGAATTTTATCGATCAGCGACAGCCGTGTGGCCATTGAAAGAGCTATGTCTATTGCCTTCGATAAAAATGGCTTTGTGTTGGTGGCAGGTTCTCTTTACTTGGTGGGCGAAGTTCGCGGCATATTTTTTGACATGGCGCGCGATGAAAAATCGCCGGATTATTAACAACTTAGGTTAGCTATTATTCTCATGCGCGGTGATATAGCAGCGCATCGATGAAATGGCGGAGGGGGTGAGATTCGAACTCACGGTAACGTGACCGCTACGCTGGATTTCAAGTCCAGTGCCTTAAACCGCTCGGCCACCCCTCCACAAAACACCAAATATGTGAGCTACATGCCTTTTTTCTGGACCATTGGCAAGTGGATTTTCTTAAAGTCTATTTGCTTCGATTAAATTCCATCTGCGAAGTAACAGCGCCTTTGTTTAAAATTGCTTCGCCGGCGTTGATAGCTGATTGAATTTGCTCGTCAAGCACAGCAGATTCTTCTTTTCGGTAACGACTCAATACATAATCAGCCTCGTTACCTTTGATCGCTGGTTTACCAATTCCCATGCGGATTCGGATAAAATTACCGCCCAAGCAGCGAATGATATCTTTCAAGCCATTGTGACCGCCAGCCCCGCCGCCTACTTTGACTCTTAGTTGCCCAAAAGGTAAATCTAGATCATCGTGAATCACTATAATTTGCTCGGGAGGAATTTTGTAAAACGACGCTGCTGCTTGCACCGATGCGCCCGAGCGATTCATAAATGTTTGCGGTTTCAACAAGATTGCGTCTTGATTGACCAGGGAAGTTTTACTGCAAAAGCCATGGAAACGCTTTTCAAAATCAGCCGGTCCCTTGAAATGTTTTTGTAAAGAATCGAGGACCATGAAGCCCACGTTATGACGCGTTGCTGCATATTCTTCTCCTGGATTTCCGAGCCCAACTATAAGCCACATCATGATATTCACCAAAATTGTTTATAAATTAGCAGAACAATACAGCCTCTTTGCTTGTGAAACCATAATTAAATAAGTCTTTTTGAAATAAAGCGTCTTTGCGTGCCTGTTTAATTGGTTCATTTCGGGTGAAAACCATGTCCAAGAGAAAGTTATTTGTTTTCTTGTTTTTGTTGCAAGTCGGCTTTTCTGAAACAGTGAACGCAGGCGTAAATACTGCTTTCACAGAAATCATGAATGTCGTCGCATATCGAACCGATTGGTTGCTGTCGTGGTATGGCCAGGCAATGAGAGCGTATCCCTCATCCAGTAAACTTAAAATTAAAGCGATGGAGCCAGCGCCAAAAATATCGGGAGATTACAAACGATATCACCTTGAGGAGCTTCCCGAGATTCTGAAGAGTAACGAGCTACCTTATGGCACAATGTTGTTCTATCATATTCGCGGAGGAAATTTTTACGGTCACTACGGGGTTTATATTGGGGAAGGTCGCGTTTTACATAAATCAGGAAAAGAGAGTCGACCACAAATGATTTCCTATCGAGATTTTTATAGAGACGCCCTTAAGCGCTCAAATAATAATGATACGGCGGTGTTGAAAGTCATTTGGGAAAATCCGCTTACTGAATTAGCAATTCGCGAGAGCACTAAAAATTGGGGTTCGGAGCGTTCCGAGTTCAGTACTTTTTTAAATAATTGCGAGCATTATGCTACAAAGCATGTGGTTGGTATTGCGTACAGTGAGCAAGTCACGGCGTGGGCTTGGCTTGCGACAACCTGGGCTATGATAACGTTGCCTTTTGCATACCTTTCTAAAAAAACTAATGTCAAAATTTTGCCAGTTTTGCTCCCGCTTGGAGCTGCCTTTTTAGGGGTTGAGCGCTTCTGGATGGCTATGGAAACCTTGATAGTGGCGGGGATTTCGTTTAGCAGCTTCTATAAAGTTTAAAAAAAATGAGCACTTTGCTATCCAAACCGCATTAAGATCAATGATGAACGACAGCAGGAGTCTAAAATGTTGCCATTGGTCGAGAAACATGTTTTTGATTTAAAACCGTATGCTCCAGGAAAAACATTTAGAGAAGCCAGAGCAGAGTACGGTATTCAGGATTTTGTGAAGCTGGCTTCGAACGAAAACTGTTTAGGTCCATCTCCCAGAGCTGTTAAGGCAATGCATCACGCTTTTTCCAGTGTGCACATGTATCCGCTTGAGGAAATAGCAAATGTCGAAGCTAAAATTTGTGAATACCATCATGCGTATCAAATAAACCCTAAAAATATTGTGCTAGGCAATGGTTCCAACGAATTAATTATGTTGCTGGTTCGGGTATTGTTATCAAGAAATGAAATTCTGCTGAACGCTTGGCCCTCTTTTTTAATGTATCGAACGGCGGTAAAAATTCATGATCGTCAAGAATTGACAGTCCCGCTCACACCAGAGTTAAAATATGACTTAAAGAAGATGATTGAAGTGAGCAAAGGTCCGCTTGCTGAGCGGTTAAAATTAGTTTTTGTTTGCAATCCCAACAACCCGACCGGTAGCTACGTCACGCAGGCTGAGATAGATGACTTTATGGAGCAGATGCCAGCACACGTGGTGATTGTTATCGACGAAGCTTACTCAGAATATGTGATGCGATCAGACTACGCTTCGGCAATTGATTGGGTTTTAAAGAGACCTCGCACTGTGGTGCTGCGCACGTTTTCTAAAATTTTTGGGCTAGCAGGTTTAAGAATTGGCTATGGGATTTGCGATCCCGAAATTGCCAATAGCTTACACCGTGTGCGCGACGCTTTTAACGTAAATTGCCTTGCTCAAGAGGCAGCCAAAGGGGCTTTGGACGATGTCGAACACGTGCAAGCATCTAGAGAACACAATCACCGAGAACTTGTCAAAATATATGAAGGTTTGCGAGGTCTAGCGATTAAGACAACGGAAAGTTCGGGGAATTTTGTGCTCATGCATTTAAACGATGATATGCCAGAGACTGAAAAGGTAATTAAAAAATTATTATTGCAAGGGATTATCGTGCGCGGTGTGGCAAACTACGATTTGCCTAGATCCATACGCGTGACCATTGGCAAGCCCGAAGAAAACCAACGCTTTTTATCTGCACTTTCGCAAATATTGGTTAAATGAAAGGCTGCCTAGACAGAACTGAAGACATCCGTTAGCTTTGCCTTTGAGGATAATCCCATGTGCAAACTTTGTTGTAAAATAAACCGAATATTTTTATGTGCATTTTTGCTGGCTTTTTCTGCCTGCAAATGTATGCCCAATTTGGAATCGAAAATTATCGAATCAACTCCGACCGCTTTTTCCAATAATGATTTTGCCAATGCCTTTACCTGGTCACAAAAGTTTGATGAAAGCACTCACAAATTAATTGTGAACGTGCATTTAAGTGAAGGCTTTCATGCTTATGCCGCCGGTGAAAAAATTGGGGTTCCTGTCGACTTGGAAATAGCAGCTTTTAATGGTTGGCGCATGGAAGGAAAACCTTCGCTGCCGACTGGTGTTCTGAAAAATGATTTTGTTTTGAGCGCGCTTGTTTCAGGTGGCAAGGGTGCAATTCGAGGTACGTTGAAGATGCAGCTGTGCTCTGCTTCAGCTTGCGATCGTCCCAGGGAACATAACTTTGAGCACGAGATGTCGAGAGGAAATTGAAGTGAGCGCAGCAGAAGAACCAAAGCAGCGAGGGGTAAGTGACCATAAGAAAACCCAGCAACCTTTTCAGTTGGTCGCTGGTTTTACACCCATGGGCGATCAGCCCCAAGCGATTGTGGCTCTAGTTGAAGGCCTTCAGGAGAGTAAAAAACACCAAACTTTACTCGGAGTTACGGGGTCCGGAAAAACTTTCACCATGGCCAATATTATTGCAGAGGTGAATCGTCCTACTTTGGTTTTGGCTCACAATAAAACCCTGGTGGCGCAGCTTTATCAGGAGTTTAAAGCGTTTTTCCCGAACAATGCTGTTGAATATTTCGTCAGTTACTACGACTACTACCAGCCCGAAGCCTATGTTCCGTCCACCGATACCTACATCGAAAAAGACAGCGCCATTAATGAAACCATCGATCGCATGCGCCATAGAGCAACCAGGTCTTTGCTGTCTCGTGACGATGTGATTATTGTGGCTTCGGTTAGTTGTATCTATGGTATTGGCAGTACTGAGAGCTATAAGGAAATGACTGTTTCCGTCGAAGTCGGTCGCCCGTCTGGTCGCGATTCTTTTTTGCGACAATTGATTGAAAGCCAGTACGAACGTAACGACATTGCTTTTACGCGAGGAACTTTTCGCGTTCGTGGCGATATTGTCGAAGTGTTTCCTCCTCATGAAGAAGATACCGCCGTTCGTATTTCATTTTTTGGTGACACCGTTGAAGCGATTAAGGTTGTAGATCCGCTTCGGGGTAAAACGCTTGGCAGCCTCGAACACGTGACGTTCTGGCCTGCCAGTCACTATGCGACCACCAAGGAGCGCATGGATCGCGCGGTCAACAGTATTCGCACAGAATTACAGACCAGGCTGCAAACTCTTAAAGAAAATAATTTGCTTTTAGAAGCGCAAAGACTCGAACAAAAAACCTTGCTTGATTTGGAAATGATGGAGACCACGGGATCTTGTAAAGGCATCGAAAATTATTCACGACATTTGACCAATCGCCAAGCAGGGGAACCGCCTCCGACCTTGCTTGATTATTTTCCGCGCAATTTTCTTTTGTTTGTCGATGAGTCTCATCAGACTATTTCCCAAATCGGAGCCATGTATCGAGGTGATCGCTCACGTAAAGAAACGCTAGTGCAGCATGGTTTCCGTATGTTGTCTGCTCTCGATAACCGACCGCTTAAGTTCGATGAATTTGAAGCGCTGACTGATCAGGTTATTTATGTTTCAGCCACGCCAAAAGATTACGAATTAAATAAAAGTGAAGGCGAGGTGGTCGAGCAATTAATTCGGCCTACAGGACTTCTTGATCCCATCGTGGAAGTGCGGCCAGTCTTAACCCAGGTCGATGACGTGATTCATGAAGCGCGCATCCGTAAGCAAGCCAATGAGCGTGTTTTGGTGACGACGCTTACCAAGCGTATGGCCGAAGATTTGGCTGATTATTTTCAAGATGTAGGAATTCGCGCCAAATATTTGCATAGCGATATCAAGACCATCGAACGTACGCAAATCTTGCGGCAGCTTCGTGAAGGTGAGTTTGATGTGCTGGTGGGAATTAATTTGCTGCGAGAAGGACTAGACTTGCCCGAGGTTTCTTTGGTCGCTATTTTGGATGCCGACAAAGAAGGTTTTTTAAGATCAGCAACGGGTTTGATTCAAACAATTGGTAGAGCAGCGCGCAATGAAAATGGTAAAGCGATTTTATATGGCGACGTGATAACAGATTCCATGAAAATAGCAATCTCGGAGACTAATCGCCGTCGGGAAAGACAGGATGCTCATAACCAAGAACACGGAATTACCCCGAAGACAATTAACAAAGCGATTATTGATATGTACAAAGAATTTTTGTCTGACGAGGGAGACACAAGCGAAGTCGAAAAAATATCGACGACTAACAAGGAGCCCGTTGATCCAGTCTGGGCCGAAAAGCAGCTTGCTAAGATGAAAAAAGAAATGCAAGCAGCAGCGAAGAAAATGGATTTTGAAAACGCCGCCAGCCTAAGAGACGCTATGCACGCCCTACAAAAAGAATTGATTCGCTTAGAGACGTTTTAAAAGGAGCAAGTAGATGTTGTTTAATGTCATTTTAGATGTGGTGATTATCGGTTCCGGTCCTGCCGGATGGGCGGCCGCACTTTACACTGCTCGCGCCAACTTAAATCCGCTTGTTTTTGAAGGTGCTTCGCCAAATCTTCCTGGTGGCCAGTTAATGATTACCTCCGAGGTTGAAAATTATCCGGGCTTTCCCGAAGGCATTTTGGGGCCTGAGCTCATGGAGCGTTTTAAAAAACAAGCAGAACGTTTTGGTGCTCAAGTTAGAACAGAAAATATTGGCAAAGTAGATTTTTCCACTCGTCCTTTTAAGCTTTTTACTGAAGCTGGCGAAATGGTACAGGCCCGTACCGTAATTATTTCCACCGGTGCTAACGCTAAACTTTTAGGTATTCAAAAAGAAAAAGAATTAATGGCACAAGGCGCCGGAGTTTCCGCTTGTGCCACCTGTGATGGCGCATTCTACAAAAATGTCGATGTGGCAGTTGTTGGTGGCGGTGACACTGCCATGGAAGAAGCTATTTTTCTGACACGTTTTGCCGCATCGGTTACCATTATTCATCGTAAAAAAGATTTTCGCGCCAGCAAAGTAATGGTTGACCGCGCTAGGAAAACCCCTAAGATTAAATGGGAATTAGAGTGTGAAGTTGAAGAAATTTTGACGTCACCTAAACCACCATTAAATCGTGAATCAGTTATTGGCTTAAAATTAAAAAACACGGTCACTGGGCAATTAAAAGAAATTGCTGTCGAAGGTCTATTTGTTGCCATTGGGCATCAGCCTAATACGCAGTTATTTAAAGGCATCTTGCCCATGGATGCAACAGGCTATCTTCAGACCATAGGTAAGACCACTAAAACAGAAATTCCCGGGGTTTTTGCCTGTGGAGATGTTCAAGACAGTGTGTATCGACAAGCCATCACTGCTGGTGGTACCGGATGTATGGCTGCTCTCGACTGTGAGCGCTTTTTAGGAAGTGAAGGAGAATAAATAAATGTCAGAGTTAAACGAAAGCAGCTGGTCTTTGCTTGCGCAAAGCTATCGGGGCCAATGCGGCCAGGATCTTTGCGTGGAGACAAGTTATTTTGGCGCTTTTGCTGTCGTCGGTGGTGGCGGTAAACTAATATGTTCTGCGGGTGATGTGACACGCATGACCCACCTGCGCTCGACGGCAAAACCGTTTCAATTGCTGCCCTTTATGCTCGATCATATGGATGAGCGTATTTTTGATAGCGGGCAAACTGTTGATTTTGCGGACATTGCTATTTTGATGTCTTCTCATTACGGCGAAGCCATTCATACCGATCGCGTTGAGCGATTGCTTAGCGAGGCCAAATTATCAAAAACTGATTTATTATGTGGTGTTCATCTGCCTTTTGATTACGCCACGCGCAAAGTGTTGCTTGCTTCGAAAAAACCTGCCGAAGTGACTCACAGTAATTGCAGTGGAAAACACACAGGCATGTTGATGGTTTGTCAGAAAAACCACTGGCCATTGGCTAGCTATTTAGAGGTAAGCCATCCGCTGCAACAAAAAATTATGCAGCTGCTTTTATTGGTGGCAAACGCAGAACCTGCGCAATTGGGTATTGGCATAGATGGATGCAACGTGCCGACGTTTATTTTACCGCTGGAAAATATTGCGTTAGCATATGCTGAATTAGCTCATCCCTCACAGCGCCTTAGCAAAAATCCTGAGCTTGGCCAAGCGCTAGAAAAACTTTTTGTAGCAGGAAGCTCGCATCCAGAAATGATTGGGGGCGGTAACAGTTTTGATACCGTGCTCATGCAAGCCTTGCCTCAGAAAATTTTTGTGAAGTCAGGTGCCGATGGTATTTTAACCATGGCAATTGCTAAGAGTGTTAAATATCCGCAAGGTCTCGGAGTGGCCATTAAAATTGCTGATGGTGATTTTTCTAAAAAGATTCGCCCTATGGTGGCTATAGCTATTTTGCAAAAACTTGAGATCTTACCGCTCGAGCTAAAAGAGTTGCCCGAAACACTAAAAACATGGATTTCTTGTCCAGTTAGAAGCCTAAACGGACAAGATGCCGGAAATTTTTCGGTTATTATATAAATAAAATTATTTTTGTAAGTTCACGCCTCAGGAGGTGTCATGCCTATGAATGCCATATCCCGTGTTTTAGTTGGCGCTACCCGGGGTTCATAGACCTGCGTCTATTTCACCCCAGGCTACCAAAATTACGCCTGTGGCGTCGAATACACCAAATATATGCATTAGACTTCTTTCGAAACTCGGTAAACGTTCACTCCGTTTTGTCTGCCAGTAGAGGCTCATACCAAACCCCTTTAATTCGTCACTAGCTCTCAAAGTCGAAGCAATCCATAGCAAAAAAAACTGGATTGCCACGTCGCTACGCTCCTCGCAATGGCGATCAGGAAGGTTATCCAAGAGGTCTATTAGACCACAACACACTTTAGTCGGCCATGCTGTATCGGTCGTTCGCCTGATGCATCGTAAAAAACGAAATATCAGAAATCTCGTCAGAATCGCATGCGGACGCAAGGTCGCAAATTGCGTCCATACGTTTGGACGCCAAATTTCAGCCTTATATGCCTTTCGTGTTTACAGAGCCTGGCATTACTATGCTGTCCTGCGTACTTCACAGTCAGAGAGCAATTCAGGTCAATATTGAAATCAAGCGCCAAGAAAGGGGTGATTTGAAAAATTAATTTTTATTTCTGCCCTGCTAAACGTTGTACGGCCTGTAAAGTTTCATCGATGTGCCGGGATATTTTTACTTGCGAAGAGAAAACGTGTTGGATAATTCCGTTTTGATCAATCACAAAAGATGCTCGTGGCGGCAGAATTCCCAAGAAACTTTTTAGGCCAAAACTTTTTCTGACCTTCCCACCCGCGTCACTCAAAACAGGGTAAGGCAGCTTATGTTCTGCGGCAAATCCTTGGTGTGACTTAACAGAGTCATCGCTAATACCTATGACTTGCGCATTGTAGGCATTAAATCCTGCGTAATTATCGCGGAAAGAACAGGACTGACTCGTGCAACCTGCGGTATTATCTTTAGGATAAAAAAAGATCACTACATTTTTTTTGCCTCTAAAGTCCAAAAGAGATACCATGTGACCACTTTGATCTGACAGGGAAAAATGCGGAGCTTCTTCGCCAACTTTTAAAATGATGAACCTCTTATGTTAGTTGCAAACCTATAACGTAAAAAGCAGGTATGTGAAATGGATTTAATGCAAGCAATTATTCTTGGCGCTGTCCAAGGCGTGACGGAATATTTACCGGTTTCTTCGAGTGCGCATTTGGTCTTAGTGCCATTGCTTTTGGATTGGCATTTTCCCCGCGAGCAGGCATTTGTTTTTGATGTGTTGGTGCAGCTTGGTACTTTGGTGGGCGTGGTTATCTATTTTGCCAGCGATTTATGGAAAATCGGCACCCACATGTGGCTTGGATTAATCAAGAGAAAACCGTTGGCCAGTCTGGAAGCGCGCTTGGGCTGGTTGGTTATTTTAGCAACGATTCCTGCCGCAATAGCTGGCATTTGTTTAAAAAAATATGTGCAAGCCTATTTTGAATCGCCACGTGCTGTGATGTTTTTTTTGCTGGTGACTGCGGGCCTTTTGATTCTTGCTGAATTTTTTGGAAAACAAAAGCGCTCTGAGGTAAAAACCAAAGACGCCTTGGCTATGGGTTTCATGCAGGTTGTTGCTTTGCTGCCAGGCATTAGTCGTTCAGGGTCGACGATTACGGCAGGTGTATTGTCGGGATTATCCAAAGAAGCTGCCGCACGATTTTCTTTTCTCATGTCCATTCCTATTATGATAGGCGCGTCGCTGGTGGCAGGAAAAGATTTACTGGATTCTACCGCTGATTTTTCCCAAATGTTTTGGCCGATTCTGGTTGGCATGGCAACCTCGGCAGTGACGGGTTATTTTGTAATTCGTTGGTTCTTGGGATTTTTAAAAACACAAAGCCTGCTATGGTTTGCGCTTTATTGCGCCATTGTCGGCGGTTTTGGATTAATTTTTTATGGATGAGACCCGTTTACAAAACACAGATTATCGTCGCTTATCAGCGTGTCCTTTGCATTTTTTGTGGGACGGCAAAGGCCCTGCATGCAAACTCGTACAGTTTGGCTTTGCGTTTATTATTTTAGCCATGAGTTTAAAAATGGGCGATCGCCTGTGGCCATCTTTGGGCCTAAATACCGTGGCTGCGCCATCCTTAATGTTTGGTGGGCTGATCTGGGGATATGGACAGCTAAAAAGCGCCTGGGTGGTTTTTAAGCAAAAGCGCAACTTAGAAAAATAAATATGGTGCCCAGAAGAGGACTCGAACCTCCACGAAGTTTCCCTCACTAAGACCTGAACCTAGCGCGTCTACCAATTCCGCCATCTGGGCAAAAAACTAAGGTCACTTTATGCCGCTCTTCTTTTTAATTAGCAAGAGATGATCATGGTCGGGGTAACATGATTTGAACATGCGGCCTCTTGGTCCCGAACCAAGCGCTCTACCAAGCTGAGCTACACCCCGAAAATGACAAAGAGAAATTAGGCTGACATTTTGGAATTGGTCAATGAGGCTGGGATAGAATGTGAGTAAAAATAATGAACACTGAACAAGATTGCTTTCTCGTGCGACCAAGGTAATTGGGCGGTTCTTATGCAAAAATATTCCTACTTATTTTCTCTGACTTTTCTGGTGTGTGCCCTTGGCTATTTCGTCGATATTTATGATCTGGTGTTGTTTGGAATCGTGCGCATTCCTAGTTTAAAAGCGCTAGGTGTCCCCGAAAATAAATTGCTCGATGTCGGTGTTTATTTGATTAATTGTCAAATGGTTGGTCTGCTTTTAGGTGGAATAATCTGGGGGATTTTAGGCGATAAACGAGGCCGTGTTTCAATTCTTTTAGGTTCAATTTTTCTTTATTCGCTGGCCAATATTGCCAACGCTTTTGTCGCCACCGTTGAAGAATATGCTTTACTCCGTTTGCTAGCAGGCATTGGTCTGGCTGGAGAAATCGGGGCTGCTATTACTTTAATTAGTGAATCAATGACACCGCAGCAACGTGGAATAGGGACAGCGGTTTTAACCTCATTTGGTGTTTTAGGAGCGATTGCTGCAGGATTAGTTGGTGATTTTTTGAACTGGAAAATCGCTTATTTGGTCGGCGGTGGTCTTGGAATTTTATTGCTACTGTTGCGCATGACCGTAAAAGAGTCTGCTTTGTTTGCAGAGATGAAAGATACCAATGTGAAAAGAGGAGATCTGCGTATTTTATGGAGCAGTCTCGCTGAATTTAAGAAGTACGTTTTCTGCATACTGATCGGTATTCCTATTTGGTTTGTCGTTGGAATTTTAGTCACGTTTTCCCCGGAAATTGCCAAGTCTCTCCAGGTCGTTGGTGATGTAGTCGTGAGTCGCGCTATTTTATTCTGCTATTTGGGTCTTTGCTTTGGTGATTTTTCCAGCGGCATTATCAGTCAAATTTTGCAGTCTCGAAAAAAAGGTATTTTCATTTATCTTATCTTGATGTTTTTCTTAGTTTGCTTTTACTGCTTTTCCAGTGGACTTACCTCTGCGCAGTTTTACTTGCTGTGTCTATCTCTGGGTTTTTTTACGGGCTATTGGGCTACTTTCATTACCTTGGTTGCGGAAAGCTTTGGCACCAATATTCGCGCAACAGCCGTGACCACGATTTCCAATTTTGTTCGAGGAGCCGTGATCCCTTTGACCTTAACACTGCAGTTTTTAAAAAATTATTTGAGTTTGTCTATCAGCGTTTTTGTAATTGGCCTGTGTGTCTTTAGTGTGAGCTTCTTTGCCTTAAGAAGTATTGGTGACACGTTTGGAAAAAATCTTGATTACACACAGTGATTTTATACATACAAAAATTAATTATCCAAAAAAAAACACTGCTTTCTATCATTAAAAACAGGCTGATCTAATTGCTTTAGATGGATCAGTCTCACTTGAGGGTTTCATGAAAAAGTATCCTGTTTCTTTAATGGCTTCGTTGTCTTTTTTTTCTTTGGCAGTTTTTTTTGCAAATAATTTAAGCGCAGCAGAGCTGACGCCTTATCGAGGGGAGCCTCCGTTCATTGTTCTTAGTGATGCTGAGCGTGGTAAGCTGGAAAGATTTGAAGCGGTATATCCCGCTATTACCGACGAAGGAAACACCGGTGGTGGCCAGGCGATGTTTCGCGTAAAAGCCGATCCGCAAATAATTTGGGACGTAATTGCTGATTTTCCTAACTACCCCAAGTTCAATAAAGATTTGCAAAAAACAGAGTATTATAAGCCCAAGCAAGGCAACTTTGTTTACGTGAAATTTGCGGCAACCAAATTTTTCTATACCGTAAACTGGCACGTCAAACATAATTATCCCATGATTAAAAAAGGATGGGGAACATGGGAACTAGATAAAAGCCAAACAAATGATCTGTCTGAATGTATTGGTTTTTGGCGAGTGGAACAAGTTCCGGGCACAAATTTTGCTGACGTAAGTTACTCCGTTAACCTCGCCTCAGATGGAGCCATCTTAAATCTCTTTAAAGCCATGCTGATTAAAGAGGGTGTTCAAAAAGCGACCCAATGGGTGAAAAACGAAGCAGAAAAACGCGCTGGAAATTAAGTTTAATCTTGCTTTAAAGGCTTCCAAAAGTGATCTTGGAGGCCTTATTTTCAATTAAAACGGGGCTCTCAGATGGGATCATTTGTTCAATTCCAGATGAGAACAGGGTTTTATTTAATCCTGATTAATTTCTACGCAAAAGACATTTTCAACAAAAAATTGCAATATTTTTTTTAAAAAACTTATTTTTTCCGCTCTTTCAAGGACTTGCGAAATTTCATCATTTATGACCTTGCGCGATCCCACTCTTCTTTGTTAGACAAGAGGAATCACCTTCGGTTTTTTAAGTCATAAGATCATTTTTATTTAATTGTTTTCCATGGCCGTAAGCGCTTGCTCCGTGGCTGTGGACCCTTTTTGTCTATTGTTATTATTTTAGGAAAAAATTATGGTTGCGATACGCGAAACAGCTTCATATCAGTCTCAAGTCACAGTGCTAAGCGATCTCGCTATTTCTATAGGCACAGATGTTGACGCGCTATATCAAGCCATGATGCAATCATTTAAATCCCGTTTAAGCCTTTTCGTTGTGCAGGGATTTTTTGAACCGTTAATTCCTATTTCTCTGGTGGGGGACTCTTTATCCCTCGCGGCTCCATCTCTTTTTCATAAAGATTGGGTTCTCGCTCACTATGTAGAAGAAATCGCTGAAACCGCCAGCGGCATTATGTGCCGCTTAATTAGAGTTGTAATTATTTATAATTCATCTGAGAGCAATGTTTCTCCTGCTATAAAAAAGAAGACTGCACCGCCAAGCCAGTTGCCCTCTGAATCTGAGTTTGTGCAATTTCCTGTTACGCCCTTGCGAGCTTCTCGATCAGAAGAGCCGGGCAAATTTGTTCTTGAGTCAAACCCGATCAACAGCAATTATAACTTTAATACTTTTGTTCCGGGCCCATCCAATCAAGTGGCTTTCGCTGCGTGCAACTCAGTGGCCGACCAACCAGGCACTCAATACAGTCCCCTCTTTTTATTTGGCCCTGTCGGTATTGGGAAAACGCATTTGATCCAGTCTATTGCCCTTTCAGCGAAAGCACAGAACCCGGCCGCACGCATATTCTACATGAGTGCAGAGCAATGGGTGAATGCATACATACAAGCTATCCGCGAAAGACGCTTTGATGCCTTTCGTAAAAAGTTTCGAACTGGTTGCGATCTTTTACTGATCGATGACATTCAATTTTTAGCAGGAAAAGATGCTAGCCAAGATGAATTTTTCCATACATTTAACAGTTTGCATCAAGCACACAAGCAGATCGTTGTTACTTCAGATAAATACCCGCACGAAATAGAAGGTTTAGAAGAACGCTTGAGAACGAGATTGTCCTGGGGTTTAGTCGCCGATATTAGACCTCCAGAAATTGAAACCCGTACCGCGATTCTTCACAAAAAAGCTGAAGCTTGCGGCATTAAGCTTCCCAGTGATGTTGCGTACTATCTTGCCTCTCAGGTCACCTCGTCGGTACGCGAGCTAGAAGGCGCTTTACTGCGACTGTCAGCCTTCTTGTCTGTCGGCAAAAAAGAATTTTCTTTAGAATCTGTCAAAGAATATCTTTCACCTGTTCTTAAAAGATCCTCAAATGTCGGTGTCACCGTCGATCAAATTTGTGCTTTAGTTGCGCGCCATTATACTTTTAATGTTTCTGATTTAAAAGGTAAAAGCCGACAACAGCCAATCACGATGGCAAGACAGGTTGCCATGGCGCTGTGTCGGGGCAGCCTCACCTTGAGTTTGCCTGAGATAGGACGCTTTTTTAATCGAGATCATTCGACGGTCCTGGTTTCTATTCGTAAGATTGAAAATCTACGCGCAAAAAACATGGGTTTTCAAAACGTATTTTCTCAATTAGAAAAAGATATATTTCGTGGCGAGTTAAGCAGACGATAAAATTATAAGGTTTTTAAAAATGAAACTAGGCCGGCGCGGACTCATTGCTGCTTTTTCTTTTCTGTCGTGTTCCTGGTTAAATGCTGAAATATTCCCAACGGGACCTCTGCCGGACGATATCATTCCTAAGTCTTATCGCTTGCAATTAAAAATTGATCCAAAGCAAAACAGCTTTTCCGGAGCGGCCAGCATTGATTTGGACATTCAAAAACCACTGCGTTTTTTTTGGATGCATGGCAATCACTTAACTATTTCGTCGGTAATTTTGCAAACCCAAGAAGGAAAATCTTTAACGGCTTTTTATGAACAAGTGTCGGTTGACGGCGTGGTCAAGATTACCCTTCCCCATGAAGTAACGGCCCAAAAAGCAACGCTTATCTTGAAATATCATGCCAAGTTAACTAATTCCTTGTCAGGTCTTTACAAAGTCGTTGTAGACAAAACCGCTTATGCGTTTACCCAATTTGAACCAATAGCTGCGAGAGAATGTTTCCCCAGCTTCGATGAGCCGCGCTTTAAAACGCCTTTTGAGGTTTCCTTAATTGTTCCGTCAAAGGACGTTGCCATTGCCAATACGCCAATTATATCTGAGAAAAAACTGTCTGGTGGACAGAAGTTGGTGACTTTTTTGACCACGAAACCGTTGCCTACTTATTTAGTTGCCTTCGCAGTAGGGCCTTTTGATGTCGTGGAAACAAAACCAATTGCGGCAAATTCTGTTCGAAAAACCCCCATTCCTTTTCGTGCCATTGCCGTGAAAGGCATGGGCCCAAAATTAAAATACGCAGCGCAGCATACACCCCAACTGGTGCATCTGCTGGAAGATTATTTTCAGATTCCTTATCCCTATGAAAAGTTAGACATCATCGCTGTGCCTGATTTTGCTGCCGGTGCTATGGAAAATGCAGGTGCCATCACCTTTAGAGATTCGCTGTTAATTATTGATGACAAAACAGCCCCGGTCAGCCAAAAAAGATCATTCGCCTATGTTATGGCACACGAGCTGGCGCACCAATGGTTTGGTAATTTAGTCACCATGCCCTGGTGGAATGATTTATGGTTAAACGAAGCTTTCGCAACGTGGATAGAATATCGCATTGTAGAAAAATTTAATCCTGATTATTTAGCAAAGCTCGCCTTACAAAAGAGTGTCCACGGAGGCATGCGCGAAGATGCTTTGGCTTCAGCTCGGCAAATCATGCAACCAATTGTTTCGTATCACGATATCTACAGTGCTTTTGATCCTATTACCTACGAAAAAGGCGCAGGCGTTCTTTCCATGTTTGAGCGTTATTTGGGCGAAGATGTTTTTCAAAAAAGTATCCAATACCATTTAAGCCGTTTTGCTTTTGGGACAGCGACGGCGGAAGACTTCATTGAATCGCTTTCGACGATTTCCATGAAAGATTTAAAGGAGCCATTTTTAAGTTTTATCGAACAGCCAGGTGTTCCTTTGATAAAGGCTGATTTTACTTGCAATGGTACTCAGGTTAGCCTCGAGTTAAACCAGTCCCGCTATTTTCCCGTTGGCTCTACGGGCGATGCGCAAAAATCGTGGCATATTCCATTTTGCTATCAATATGAAACGACGGAGAAAATAAAACAAGATTGCTTACTGCTCAAAGATGCAACGACGTATTGGGACTTAGATTCCGAGTGCCCTAGTTGGATGTTTTTGAACACGGGTGCGTCGGGATACTATCGTTGGACATTGCCAACAGATAAAATGGAAACCTTGACTGAGAAGTTTTTAAATAAGCTGACAACGCGTGAGCAATTTGATCTAGTCAACAATATCAAAGCAGGTTTTTCTAGCGGATATCTCAAAGCCCAAACATTTTTCAATTTGCTTCCTGCTTTTATCTCGACCAAAAATAGATTTGTGGCGACAGCTCCTTTTTCAACTCTGCAATGGATCAGTCACTACGCGGTGCCAAGCAAACTGTCCGGCTCTTTTCAAAAACATGTCACATCGTTATACGGAGCAACTCTCCACGATTTGTCAGTGGAGAAATCCGCGCCTGTTAACCTAGAAGAAAAGAATTTATTTCAAATTGAACTATACGATGTGCTTGCCAATATCGCTAAAGATCAAAACATTCGAACCATGTTAAAAAATAATGGTGATCTTTTTGTGCAAGATTTGATGAAGAATAAGTCAAATAAAGGTACGGAGCTGGCCTTGGTTTCTGTTCCGGTTTGGGCCGAAGAAACTCCTGATTCTTCTAAGATTTTAAAGAAACTTTTACTGCAAACAAATGATCCCATGCAAAGGCGTATTATTCTAAAGGCTCTAAGTCAGGGGACAACCGTTAAAGGCGCGGGCGTGATTTATCAGCTGTTGCTGGGAACTGATTTAAGACGCAATGAAGTTATATCGCTGCTCGCTTCTTTCATGAATGAGAGTAATGAAAAAAGAGAAGCTGGTTGGACCTGGTTCAAGGAAAACTACGCTGTGTTTTCTAAAGTTCTTCCCGAAAAGAAAGCGGCAGGATTTCCGTATTTGGCTAGTGGCTTTTGTTCTATCAAAAAAGAACTGGAAGTTAAAAATTTCTTTG
>CANFCB010000021.1 GCA_947445025.1 Myxococcales bacterium | reverse complement strand
CCCCACAGCATCAACAATTTGCTGGCCCAAATAATGGGTATTAATCACGACTTGCTCAACGTTGGCGGCGTGCATGTGCCGCAAAACATACTCGATGAGCGGCTGCCCCATCACTTCCATTAAAGGCTTGGGACGACTAAGCGTTAAAGGCCGCAAACGCGTTCCTAAACCTGCCGCTAAAATCATCCCCTGTGGTCTTTTTGCTTGTGTCACTTGCACTCCCTCATGGCCATATCAAACTAACAACCAAACCCGCATTGTCAAATAAACTTTATAATAGATTATGCCTTCATGCCTACTTTTTTAACACCCATTTTAGATGCCCAGCAAGCGCATCAAATTCAGCGCGCCGGTGAAATTATTCGCCAAGGCGGCCTTGTGGCCTTTCCTACAGAAACTGTTTATGGACTCGGTGCTTTAGGACTCAATGAAGTTTCGCTGGGCAAAATTTTTGCAGCAAAAGATCGCCCTGCACATAATCCTCTCATTCTTCACGTCGAGAACAAAGAACAAGCAGCACTTTTATTTGATTTTGATGCTTGCACAAATCCCGCCGCAACTAAAGATCTCTTTGAGAAATTTGCCAAGGCGTTTTGGCCAGGCCCCCTCACCTTGGTGGCGTTAAAAAAAGATCATGTGCCAGGTATTGTGACTGCAGGTAGCAACAAAGTCGCCGTGCGTGTTCCGAGTCACCCCGTCGCTATGGCGCTTTTGCTAGCTGTCCAGGCTCCAGTTGCAGCCCCCAGCGCCAATGCCTCGAGCAGGCCCAGCGCCACCACTGCTGCCCATGTGCAACATACCCTCGATGGAAAAATTGATGCTATTTTGGATGGAGGCCCTTGTGCCCATGGCCTAGAATCCACCGTCGTCGATATTTCAGAAAACCCACCTAAATTGCTGCGCATGGGCGCTATTTCTTTGGAAACGATCTTAAGTGTCGAGCCCAAAACCACTTGGCGACCAATTGGTTTAGCAACTCATAAAGCCATGGGCTCTCCCGGACTCGTGTGCAAACACTATGCTCCGCAAATTGAAAAAATTGAGTTGCTAGCGCCCGGGGAAATTCATCAATTCTGGCTGTCGCATGCCAGCATGTTGCTGCGCCAAAGCACCAGAGATAAATTAGAAAATCAACTAGGACTACGCCCCGAAAACGCGCTGCTTATTATTTTGCCCGATGATCCAGTAGCTTACGCACAAAAATTATTTGCCGCATTGTATGATTTGGAACAAAGCAAAACTGTTTGGTTGATCATTGAAAAGATACCAACCGGCAACAATACTCAAGATTTATCTTTAAGCATTTTAGATCGCCTCACCCGCGCAGCTTCTCTCTAGGAGTAGCGCCCCAGTCTTGTTTTGATCCGCCATCCGTCAAAATTACGAAAGATCGCCTTATATTTTAATTGCTTATTAAATTGCTTTTTGTTAACCAATTTAGCGTGCTTTTTCTGTCTTCACAAAAGAAGAAAAAAGCTTTGTTCCTGGAATTAAAAAACAGGTTTAACAACAAAAGGAGTTAGAAAAATATGAAACGGATACTTGGATTAGGGATTTTAGGCCTCGCGATGTCAATCACGGCAATTGGCTGCAACAAAGATGCCAAAGCCTCAGAAAGATTGGCAGAGTTAGAAAAACGCGTCGAGCAATTAGAAAAACGTCCTGCCATGCCAACTCGCCAAATGCCTGCAGAACAAACAGTAGCTTACCAAATTCCGGTAGGTAGCAGCCATTTCCTCGGTAGCAAAGATGCAGCTGTCAGCGTCGTGATATTTAGCGATTACCAGTGCCCATTTTGTGCAACTACAGACCCACTTTTGCAAGAAGTTGCCAAAGATGCCAGCTTAAAAGGCAAAGTGAATGTAGTGTTTAAACACTTCCCCTTGTCTTTCCATAACAACGCCAAACCTGCATCCAAAGCAGCACTTGCCGCTGGCGAACAAGGCAATGATAAGTTTTGGGCAATGACCGCTAAGCTTTATGAAAATCAAAAAGATTTGTCAGCTGAAAATTTTGACAAATGGGCAAAAGATATTGGGTTAAATACCACCAAATTTAAAGCCGATTTGAAGAACAACGACACCAAATATGAAGACATGATTAAAGCCGACATGGAACTAGGCATCAAAGCCGCTAAAGTCCGTGGCACTCCTTCGATTTTCGTTGGTGGCTGGGAGCTAAAAGAGCGTTCAGTTGACGGCGTCAAAGAGTTGATCAAAGAAAAGAAGTTACTTTAGTTTAATCAGGACAGAAGCGTCCAGGCAAAGCGGAGTTTTAAAAAGCTCCGCTTTCTCCTTTTTCATACATCATACAGGTGCTCTATGTGCGGTATTGTCGGCTATGTAGGCCATCAAAAAGCAGAAGGAATTTTACTCGATAGTTTACGCAGGCTCGAGTATCGCGGCTATGATTCTGCCGGTATTGCAACCTTATCTTTAGAAAACAACCTATACCAAACTGAAATTAGACGTGCTGCTGGTAAACTAGAAAACTTGAAAGTCTTCGTCAAAAAAAATCCCTGTCCAGGTAATATTGGGATCGGCCACACCCGCTGGGCAACCCACGGCAAACCAACAGAAAAAAATGCCCACCCGCATCAAAGCAATCCCATTACACTGGTTCACAACGGGATTATTGAAAACCACCTTCAGTTACGTGAGCAGCTTTTAAGCCAAGGACTTGTCCTTAAATCTGATACCGACACTGAAATCGTCGCGCACTTGATATCTGCAGAAAAGAAAAATAATCATGCAGATTTCATTACCGCGACACGTGCAGCGGTTCAACAAATCAAAGGCGCTTTCGCTTTAGCAATTTTAGACGAAAATGAACCTGACATTATTATTTGCGTCAAACAATCTTGTCCCTTGATTATTGGTATTGGCCTTGGTGAAAATTTTATCGCTTCCGATTTTACCGCTATTTTGCCTTACACAAATCAATTTATTATTCTCGAAGAAGGCGACATGGCCGTCGTCAAAAAAGATTCTATCCTCATTAGCAACTTTTACGGTATTGAACAAAAACGGCCCATCAAATTCCTTGATTGGTCCCCATCGGTTGCAGAAAAAAATGGCTTCGCCCATTTCATGCTCAAAGAAATTTTTGAGCAACCTGTGGCCATTACTGACACCTTGCGCGGACGTTTATCCTTTGCCGAGAATCGAGTTGTTTTAGACGGTGTCCATTTAGATAAACTAAAGTACATCAATCGCATTTGCATCGTCGCCTGCGGTTCTTCTTTTCATGCCGGCATGATTGCCAAATATCAGATTGAAGATCTAGCTAAACTCCCTGTAGAGCTAGATCTAGCCAGCGAATTTCGCTACCGACCTGTTTTGGTCGATGCACAAACCCTGGTCATCGGTATTTCTCAGTCTGGAGAAACTGCCGATACTCTGGCCGCACTTCGACATGCGCAAAGTAAAGACGCTTTGTTACTCTCTATTTGCAACACGCTGGAGTCAAGCATCCCCAGGCTTTGCCAACATAGCGCTGGCACACTTTACACCAGAGCTGGACCAGAGATTAGCGTCGCTAGCACCAAAGCTTTTATCACCCAAATCGTTGTGCTTCAGCTGCTTGGCCTTGGCCTAGCACAGCAAAGAGATCAAATTACTGAAGACAATCTCACCCGGCAAATGAATGCCTTGCTGCAATTGCCCACTGCAGTTGAAACCGTTTTGCAACAAGATTCTCATATTCAAAAAATTGCACAACACTTTGTCTCAGCAACCGATATGCTATTTCTAGGTCGAGGTGCGTTGTACCCAATTGCACTTGAAGGCGCGCTAAAAATGAAAGAGCTATCCTATGTTCATGCTGAAGGTTATGCTGCTGGTGAGATGAAACACGGCGCCATTGCTCTCATTGATGAACAGATGCCAGTTATCGTTTTAGCGACCCGAGGTCATGTTTATGAAAAGCTCGTTTCTAATTTAGAAGAGGTAAAAACCCGCGGGGGACGTATTATCGGTATTTTAGATGAGAATGATGATACCTTGAAATCAAGATGCGAATTCAGTATCCCTATTCCCATTGTTACTAAATCTATTTTAGCAGCAGTTGCGACTGTGCCCTTACAACTATTGGCTTATCACCTGGCCAACGCCAAAGGCCTTGACGTTGACCAACCCAGAAATCTTGCAAAAAGCGTAACCGTCGAGTAGAGCAACGTGACACAACAAAATTTTTCTTTAGACAGCGAAGAATTACATCAACTACTCCAAAGTGATGACGAGTCACTAAAAGCTTATTTTTCATCGGTCCCCTATCCCGCCGACATTACCGAATTTTTAGATCATGCTGATCTTCACCAATGGCCACGCCTACTCAGACTTATTGACGACCACGAAAAGCGTGCGGCTGTTTTTTCCGGAATCGATGAAGTCAAATGGCAAGATCTGCTCGCCAGACTTCAACCCGAAGAAATTACCGACATCGTTTTACAAATGGAATCCGATGACGCTACCGACATAGTAGCCAAGCTGCCCATCTCGGTTCGTTATGATATTTTAAGACGTCTGCCCGCAGAAGAACGACATCACGTTCAGCAACTTTTAGGCTACCCCGAGGACTCTGCCGGCGGTATTATGCAAGTGGAGCTTGCTCAAGTTTACGAGGATGCCACTGTCAGTGACGCTGTCGCCAAAGTGCGAGAACTTGTCGAAGATGATGTCGAAGTTTTAGCCGTTTGGGTTGTCAATAAAGAAGACCGCCTCGTGGGTAACGTGGCTTTGGTTGATCTGCTTTTACATAAGGCCACAACACCTATTCGCAGCCTGCTTGAAACAGACGTCGTCACTGTTAACCCTTTGATCGATCAAGAAGAAGTGGCGCGCATCTTCAAAAAGTACGACTTGATCACACTCCCCGTCGTAGACGAAACTAACCGCTTACTAGGAAGAATCGTCATCGACGATATTGTCGACGTTCTAGCACAAGAAGCAGAAGAAGATGCACTGCGCATGGCCGGCACCAGCGAGGAGGAGCTCCAACATCCCACCCAAGTTTTTTCTACTGCACGCATTCGCTTACCTTGGCTGGCGGTAGCTCTAGGCTGCTCTCTTATTTCTGCCTCATTGCTTAAATTTTTTGCACCTTTGCTGGAAAACGCCATGATTTTGTATGCTTTTTTACCGGTCATTATGGCCATGGGTGGAAATGTTGGCACCCAATCATCAACGATTTTGATTCGCGGCTTTGCTACTGACAAAGCAGACTTAAGCGATATGTGGCAAATTCTTTTTAAAGAAATTCGCGTTGGTTTTTTGATGGGACTTGTTTATGGAACCTGCGCTGGCATCGTCGCTGCTTTTATTTTAAGCAAACACAACATGTATTTAGGCGTCGTGGTTTTTATCTCCATGGTTATAGCTATGATGACTGCTGCCGCCATGGGGGTTTTGGCTCCTTCTTTGCTTAAAAAACTAAAAATTGATCCCGCCATCTCCGCAGGTCCTTTTGTGACCACCATGAATGACATTACTGGTATTTTAATTTACATGTCTGTCGCAGGGTTTTTCTTAAGCTATCTTGAGTAATTAAATGTCAAAACTAAAAGTATCAACTGTCCGTATTTATTGCGATGGTGCGTGTTTGGGAAATCCCGGCCCCGGAGGTTGGGGGGCTTTGCTCATTACCGAAAAAGATGATCAAGAACATGAAAAAACCTTGAGTGGCCATGAAAAGCACACCACCAACAACCGCATGGAACTCACTGCAGCTATCAAAGCTCTGGAAGCACTGAATCGCCCTTGCTTGGTTCACTTGTATTCTGACAGTCAATATGTCGTAAAAGGCATGACTGAATGGAGCAAAAATTGGATTGCAAATGAGTGGAAAAATGCTTCACGCAAACCCGTCGTCAACCAGGACCTTTGGCAAGAACTGATTAAGGCTGCGTCCAAACACCAAATGAAATGGCATTGGGTCAAAGGCCATAACGGCCATCCACAAAATGAGCGCGCTGATGAACTAGCTCGCCTGGCGGCACAGCAGTAGCCTCAACCTGAAATTTAATCTCGCCGGTTTCATTCAAATCAACCAAAATGTGGCCACCGTTTTTGAGATCACCAAATAATAATTTATCGGCCATGGGTCGTTTGATTTTATCTTGAACAACCCGGGCCAATGGCCTGGCACCCATGGTTTTATCAAAGCCCTTTTGCGCCAAATACTGCTTGGCCGCAGGCGAAACTTCAATTGTCACATTGCGTTCAGCAAGCATCACTTGTAGCTCCGCCATTAATTTATCAACAATTCGAATCATGGCCTCGGGTTTCAAAGCGGCAAAAGCAATACGTGAATCCAGTCGATTGCGAAATTCTGGTGAAAAAATACGTTTAAAAGCGGCTTCATCGGCCCAGTTTTGTTCGCTATCGCCAAATCCGATACGCGACTGCGCCATTTCTCTTGCGCCCACATTGCTGGTCATGATCAAAATCACGTGGCGAAAATCGGTAGGTCTGCCATTGGAATCAGTCAGTTTGCCGTAATCCATAATTTGCAAAAGCATATTAAAGACATCGGGATGTGCCTTTTCGATTTCATCAAGCAGTAAAACCGCATGCGGGGTTTTATGCACGCTGTCGGTCAGCAAACCACCTTGCTCAAAACCCACATAACCTGGCGGCGCGCCCACTAAGCGACTCACGGTGTGACGTTCCATATATTCGCTCATGTCAAAACGCAAAAATGCAATGCCCATCGTCTTGGCCAGCTGCTTGGCCACTTCGGTTTTACCAACCCCAGTTGGTCCTGAGAACAAAAAGCTACCAATAGGTTTTTCACTTTCGCGAAGACCGGCACGGGAAAGCTTGATGGCGCTAACTACCTCGTCAATAGCCGCATCTTGACCAAAAACTAGCTTCTTCAAATCGATTTCTAGGTTCGCCAATATTTGCTTGTCATCGTGGCTGACTTGTTTCGATGGAATCTGTGCCATACGCGCCACGGTTTCTTCAATGTCTTTTTCCGAAACCACATGAAAAAATGAGGCATCGGCATCATCCGGACGCGCTTTAAGCTTCATCCCAGCGGCAGCCTCATCAATTAAATCAATAGCTTTGTCAGGCAACTTTTTATCCTGCAAATAACGAGCAGAAAGATGTACAGCCGCGAGCAAAGCAGCATCGCTTATTTTCACACCATGAAATTCTTCATACTGACCGCGAATGCCTTGCAAAATTTTGATGCAATCTTCTTCACTAGGCTCCTCGACGTCAATTTTTTGAAACCTTCTGGCCAGCGCGCGATCTTTTTCAAAATGGGATCGAAATTCTTTATAAGTTGTAGAGCCTACACAGCGCATTTTTCCAGAACTCAAAACTGGTTTTAAAAGGTTGGCGGCATCCATGCTGCCACCTGAAGTCGATCCAGCCCCGATAATAGTATGAATTTCGTCAATGACCAGAATAGCATTGCTTTTTTCAGCAAGCGCTTTTATGACATTTTTGAGTCTATTTTCAAAATCACCGCGATAACGAGTACCCGCCAAAAGCAAACCCATGTCGAGCATGTAGATTTCTGATTGCCAAAGCGCCTCAGGAACTTCGTGACTAATAATGCGCTGAGCTAATCCCTCAATAACCGCCGTTTTACCCACGCCAGCCTCGCCCACCAATAATGGATGATTCTTGCGTCGCCTCAGTAAAATATGAACCAGGCGGGTAATCTCACGATCGCGCCCCACCAATAAATCAAGCTCACCTTTGCGCGCGGCTTCAGTCAAATTGACGGTGTAGCTTTGCAGTGGATCGGTTTTTGCCGAAGATTGCGCTTCGTCATCAAAGCTATGTTCATGGTCTTCAGAAAAATCATCGTCGTCATCTAGGTCATCACTGTCGCTATCGCCATGACTTAAATTAGAAACGATATCGAGCCTGGACAGCCCGGCTTCTTGGAAAATATAAACAGATGGGCTTTCTTTTTCTGAAAAAATCGAGACAAACACGTGCGCTGGCAACACTTCTTTGCGCCCCGCACTCATGACATGGACGGCAGCTCTTTGTAAAACCCGTTGAAATCCAATACTGGGGTTGGTTTCAAATAGCTCAGCCTCCATTTTTTCCAGCTCTTTTTCCAAAAAATCGTTCAACTGTTTTTTGATTTTTCTAACGCTAATGCCGCACTGCGCAAGAATTTCCATGACTTCGCCGTCTGACAACAATGCCAAACAAAGATGTTCCACCGTCGCCAATTCATGCCCTCTTTTGTGGGCGTCTTTCATGGCTCTGCGAATCATTGTCTCAACTTGCTTGCTTAACATTTACCAAACCTCTTATTCTGGCTCTGCCGTTAAAAGTAGCGGCATTCCATTTTGCCTGGCGTGATCCATCACAAGCGCAACCTTACTTTCAGCCACATCTTTTGTGTAAATCCCCACCTTGGCTTTGCCTTGTACGTGAACCATCAGCATTAAACGCTGAGCTTCCGACTCAGGTTTGTGAAAAAAATGCAGCAAAACGTGCACCACAAATTCCTGCGTCGTGTAGTCGTCATTGTGCATCAAAACAAAATAGCGCTTGGGCTTTTTGGATTTATCACGTTCGAGGGCTACTGTTTCGCCATCTTCCTCTATTTTAGTCCGTTTACTCATTATGACCCTCGTATCAAATCTGTGCAATGTGGCAAGGTGGTCAGGGAAATGATATAGTATTTTTTACGGGATAACCAATATGACGATTAAAAACTAGCATTGACAAATGTGCAGCATCGTCGGCAAAGGTTTTCTTGTCATTGCTGGCTTGTTCCCACTGCTGTCCAGGACGTTTCAGTTGTCATACCAGATTTAGTCTGGCATCCAATGTCTAAAATTTGGTAGAATGCACTGGTAAACGCCAAATTCTCTGCATCGCTGGGCTTCGGCGCTCCAGTTGGAAATTTATATTTTAATCTGAACAAAATTTGTTCTGCTACTTTTGGTGCAAGCTCGACAGGCTTTGGCTCTAATTCCTCCTTAGAAAAAGGGAGATTTAAGAGATGCATCCTCGATTATTTTTGAATTTAGTCCCCCTTAGAAAAAGGGGGTAGGGGGATTTTTGCGACGCTATATATTTCTAAATCTGTAAAAATGGGTTCTGCCAGTCTGAACTGCGCTGTAAGCTCAATGATTGACGTGGATCCATCCCGTCTTCTTTACAGTTCTTTTCACAATACCTTTTACATGATGACAATGATTCATAAATACGAGTTCCATAAGGATCATCCTCGTCAGCAATAACAGTGTCGCTATCAATCTCCACGCACGTTTTATACTTAGAGCAATAGTATTGTTTTATACAACCCGCACTCCATAAAACATCTTCTAACTCTTGTGCTTTTAATGATTTATAACGAGGGCAAACGTCTGCTTGGGGGGTGAAACCCAATCTGCCGTCGAGCCATGTATAAAATCCAGAACTGCAGCCTGACGCAACTGCTGGGCAACGCTTTCCATCATATTTCGAAGGATTCTTCAGTGAATTGGACACCCGCGACCGGGCATGAGCAATGTGTGTATTAAGTTGACCTCGCATTCCTCGGGGAGCGCTGGCAACTAGGCTCAACAAATGCTGCGTGGCTGCAGCAACTGACACATCATAGTCCACAAGCGCAATAACGCCTGCCGCCTCGGCCGCTGCAGCATTCGCTACGATACGCACACTAGCTCTTTTCTTTGGAGGAGATCCATCCTCCTCACCTTCCATACTCCAAACTATTTTAGGGACTGAAATAACTAAAAAAACTAAAGCAATTAGACTGTAAAACATTACCATTACTTACTTAGTCATTTCACACTTTTCAATGAGGATACTGCAATCTATTTTCCCGCAGTAAATAAGCAGTTAATATTACGGCAACCTAAAGCCAACTGCCATTCATCGCTGTCCATATGATCCACACGCAAGGGAGAAATCTTGCGGCCTTCCACTAAACCATGGCATTGCCCTGAGGACATATCGCATTCAAATCCAATATCTAAAGGCTTGGGCGAAACCGCAGAGCGGCAAATACCTCTTTCATATTGTACGAAACGCAAGAAATCATTTTGCTCTTGAAATTCCGCCATGCCACAAGAACCATCCACAAAAACCAACATCCCCACGGCGCGATCTCCGGCTTGATTGACATAAAAGATGCCACCGGCAGCCATTTCCGGAGTGCCACCCAAAACATCACGGGCCAGGTGCTGCGATTTAGCGATATTCAAAGACAAACGTGCTTTTTGTAACTCAATCAAAACTCTGGTGGTAGCTTTGCCCTGAGGAACTTTAATAGGAGCAACGGCAAATGATAAATCACGACGAAAATGACCAGCCTCCCCCTGCTTAGCTAAATAAGAAATCATGCCTTTTTCATATCCCCAAACTGGAGACAGACTCTTCCATTTTTGCGCTTCTGCAGCACCTTTGCCAACCACCGTCGACATATCGACTTCCTGCTTACCATCGCCCACTTTCTGGAACATGGGCATCGGCGCGATAAAGGAAACCCCGGCAAAAATAGGTGAAATATTTTCACCTTGAATCACAACTTCTTTAGCCACCCGACGAGAAATCATAATCCCGATGGCTAAACCAATCAGCAAAGCTAAAATCCCATAGGCCATGGTCGGTTTTTTAATCCACAATGGCACAGAGGCGAAGTGTGTCTTATAACTGGTTCCAAAACCGGTCGATTTTCCGCTTAACAGCTGGGTACTTTCAACAGAGAGCACTTCTGGCGCTTTACTAACGGATTTTTGTGCAGGCGGCGATGTCACAGGAAAAGTTTTTAGCTCGTCTTCGATTTTGGCCAGAGCCAGGTCAAATTCTGCTACACTTTGATAGCGCTCATCGAGAGGCCTGGCCAAGGCTTTAGCCAAACACAGATCCACAGAAGGTGGCACAAAAATGCCTCTTTCCGTAGGCAATAAAAATCGACCTAGCGGTAAATCTCCAGTGATACATTCATACAAAACCACACCGCAGGCGTATAAGTCAGTGCGAAAATCAACGCGTTTGGCATCAATATGTTGCTCAGGTGCCATGTAATTGACAGTGCCCATAGTCACTTTGCTGCGAGTTAAATTAGGATGAGGATCGGCGGACTCATTCACTATCCCAGCTAGCCCAAAATCGACGAGCACCAAGCGCTCTTCATTTTGCCCGGTTTTTCTTTCTACCAACACGTTTTCTGGCTTTAAATCGCGATGAATAATGCCGCGATCATGGGCCGCTTTAAGCCCGCGCAAAATCAAACGCATGTAGTGAATAGCTTGTGGCAAGGGCAACGCGCCTTTCTTTAAAAAACGCCGCAGATTGGTGCCCTCGATATATTCCATCCCATAATAATGGGTATGACCATAGCTGCCGCTATCGAAAATTGCGACGACGTTAGGATGCCTAAACGCGCGCAAGGCTGCCGCTTCGCGCTCAAAACGCGCGACTAATTCTCGACGAAAAGACAGCTCTGGTGATAAGATTTTGACTGCCGCTTCACGACCCGAAGCTAAATGCTTGGCCTGGTAAACTGAACCCATGGCGCCCTTACCAATCCGTTGCAAAAGCTCATAGCCGGGGATTCTCGGTACAATTTGATCAAAATCCGTTTCTTCTTCTTGTCGCGGCTTACCTCGATCTGGTTTTTTATCGGAAGATTGCCGATTGGAATCAGAAGGAAAACTTTTTTCCATTTCTCCATAGCGACGAGCCAGCGCCGGATGAATTCCGACACTACGCTTAACGTGGCCCAAGAAATTAGTGTCAATTAAATTGCCACAATACTCGCAACGGACCGAACCACATACCGTAGCGACATCTGCTTTTAGCTCAGCTTGGCAATTATTACATCGAAGGGACATTTATTATCCGCGCTAACATTTCCATATATAATAAATAATAACAAAATTACGAACAATTAGAACTTAAGAACCGTGAATTAAAATCAACGTTGCACAAAACGTGTTTGCCGGGTACGCATTTCTTTCATTTGGGGCGACATTTCCAGATGGAATTGATACCATTGCTCGCCATATCCCCTCATTTTCATTTTTTTATGGTTTTGTAAATTGGCTAAATTAGCTGATAGCCTTGGGTCTGCATCTCCTAATTTTTTCTGACCACGCAACAAAACGGCAATGGCCTTGTCTTGATGCCCGGCTTTCCAGTGACAGTAAGCCCATAAACTCCACAAAAGACCCTGCTTAGAGGAGTAACGCAATGCCGTCTCAAAAGTTTGGTCCATTTTTGCATAATCTTTTTGGCGAGACTGCAAGATACCAAACATACCCCGAGCAATCCAATGTCTGATAAAAGACTTTTCTAGATATGGTCTGGCTCTGTCAAATTCTTGTCGCAAATAATAAATACTACCGATTTGCCCGTCCAACGCGCTTGCGGTAAAAAACTGCCAATATTTAAAACGAATTTTAGCGCTATTTAATAATGCCAGGCCTCGATCCACTCGGCCTTTTTGCATTTCTGCTTGTGCTTCTAGCATCGCTGTTTCCAAACGCTTGGAAACCCTGCGCGCACACACAAAATAAGCGACCAGGACCACCACAATGCCGGGCAATATGGCTGGGATCACCGCGAAAAGAGTCGTTACCAAAGCAAATGTTAGAATACCTAACAATAAAGCAAAAAACAAAATAATCATGAGTCGTTACACTCCCGTACTCTTTAAAAATTCAACACTGCAAGATACTTTACTGGCAGATTCATTCCATTATGGCAAATCAATGCTCTCGTAAGCGTTAGCGTTTTTACTCCAGCCAAGTTTGAATTCGCTTCATTCCCTCAGTAATATCGGGCAGCGACGAAGCAATGCTTAAGCGCACACATCCTGGCGCCCCAAAGGCGGCACCAGACACGACAGCGACATGGGCTTCATTCAATAAACGCATCGCTAAAATATCATCGTTGTCAATCAGAGCACCTTTGTGCATTTTTCCCATCCATTTAGAAAAATCTAGAAAAGCATAAAATGCGCCCTTAGGTTTGATGCACGTGACCCCGGGAAGATTCTTGAGCATGCGCATCACTTCATCACGACGCGTTTGATACGCCCCGCGCATTTTTTCAATTTCACTTTTCAGTTCCGGCGTTTCTTGCAAAGCAAACGCCGCCGCTGCTTGAGAAATCGACGCGATACAGCTGTAACGCTGTTGCTGCAATTTAACCATGGCGTCGACAATAGCCAATGGTCCACCGACAACACCAATACGCCAACCTGTCATGGCATAACCTTTTGACGCACCACTAATCACCACGGTGCGCGCATAAGCATCTGGTGAAAAGCTGGCTGGCGAAACATGTTTTTCCTCATCAAAAACTAAGTGCTCATAAATCTCGTCGGAAATCACCCAAACTGCCGTCCCCACAAAAACTTCCATGATTTCGCGCAAAACTTGCTCACTAAAGACAGCGCCAGTAGGATTATTGGGCGAGTTCAAAATAATGGCCCTGGTATTTTTAGTAATGGCCGCTTTAATCATAGCTGCAGTATGAATATAATTCTGTTCCGCCGAGGCCGAAACAATGATGGGCTTAGCACCTGCGAGACGAACCTGCTCAGGATAGCTCACCCAAAATGGCGCCAACACAATCACTTCATCGCCAGGGCCCGCCACGGATTCAAGCGCCATGGCAATAGCAGATTTAGCACCCACCGTCGACAAAACTTGCAAAGGACCGTAAGACACTTTTTGATCACGCAGGAATTTCAACTGCATGGCTTTGATTAATTCATCTGAACCGCGCACCGCAGTGTAGCGACTCACGCCTTTATCGAGCGCTTGTTTAGCAGCCTCGACAATAACTTTTGGCGTTTCAAAATCGGGCTCGCCAGCACTTAAAGCAACTACTGAGATGCCTTGATCTTTGAGCGCTTTGGCTCTGGCTTGCATTTGCAAAGTTGCCGATAGAGATAATTGCAAAACACGTTGATGTAGTAATAAATTTTCCATGGCATATTCCTTTATTTTTTTATTTTTTTTTGCAAGGCCTGATTGACCAGAGCAGGAACCATACCGCTCACATCGCCACGAAATTGCGCAATTTCACGAATCAGTCGTGATGATATATAAAAACTTGTTTCGCTAGTCATCATTAAAAGCGTTTCCACATTTTTATTGAGCTTGCGATTAATCGTGGCTAGTTGGAATTCGTATTCAAAGTCGCTATTGGCTCTTAGACCGCGCACAATGGTATATATTTTTTTTTGCTCAGCATAGTCCATGAGGAGACCTGAAAAAGTATCTATTTCCACGTTGGGCAAATGCTGCACACACTGGCGCGTCAAATCCATTCTTTCTTCGACTGAAAAAGTATGGCTCTTCTGGCTATTATTAGAAATCGCTACCACCACGTGATCAAACGTTCTACTGGCGCGTTCAATAATATCGAGATGCCCATTGGTGAGCGGGTCAAAACTTCCCGGATAAATTGCTGCTCTCATATCGCTCCTAGGCACGTAAAGTCAAAAAGAAGATCATGGTGCCGCCATAGCATTTTTCTCTGGTAATTTGATACTCTAAAGGACAGGTAAAATCTTTTTTACTTTTACAGCGAAAAATAACCACGCTGTCATGATGCAAAAATGTCACCAAATTTTTCCAAAAAACAGCATCTAAAACCAGACTGTAGGGAGGATCCACAAATACCAGTTCATAGCTTTCAGACCAAGAACTTTGTACAAAATGTATGGCGTCTTTTATGAGTACCCGACATTGATCTTTAACTGCTAAGCTTTGTGCGTTTTCTTCAATGCATTTGGCAGGTTCTCGGGCTTTTTCTAGGAACAATACATTTGCTGCTCCTCTTGAAATAGCCTCAAATCCATAGGCGCCGCTGCCGGCAAATAAATCTAAAACCTTGGCACCGGCGGTAAGCGAGCCTAGCGATGAGAACACCGCTGCACGGGCCATGTCACCGGTTGGTCGAGTTAATCCAAGGTCCGCAGCTTTGGGCACCATAAAACGCCTGCGCGATAATCTGCCACCGGTAATACGTAATGTTCCTGCCATGTTCGCTCATTTCATAAAAAATATTGTATCGAACAGGAAGATAACCGATCACATGATATTTGCAATCTGTCGCTGACACAAAGCAAAAGCTGCGATGAGTGAGAACATGGCATATCACAGCAATAGCCCTGGACCTCAATTTGAACGTCTCTACAGCAAGTGGGCTCATGGTGGTTGCGGCCTTGTCATTTCAGGTAATGGTATAATTGACTCTCGTGCATTAGGAGAGCCTCATAATGTCGTGACTGAAAAGACAAATGCCAATGTAAAATTAGCGGTCTTAAAAAGTCTTTTGTCCTTTGGGATTGGCAGCCTAAAAAGAATGATGTTTAGTTCCCCTTAGAAAAAGGCGTGTTGAGTAAATGGGATTTAAGACCAAAATCTATGGGCTGCATGGGGTCGGATGGTTTGGTTTATCAGACTTGTAACCTATGTAGGATTTCCCTGGCACACACTCACATTGCCTTGTCTTCACAGCAAAAAAATCGGTAAGGCATGGACTATTTTCCTGGGTATAGATATTTGGTACGAGTGGAATCGCATATAAAGGGCATTCCGTAGCATTCCCAAAACATAATTCAGGTTGAGATACCGCTTTATTATAAATCGAGCAACATTGTTTTATTGGTGGTGTTGGTGGATCTTCGGCGCCATACTTTTTATCGCTACTAGAGTCTCCGCACGCATTAATAAATACAACCAACGATGTCACCAGCAGCGATAATACCAATATTCTCTTAATCATAGTTCTCCCGATTTTTTTGGCGTTGGCTGTTAAGGGTTATACTTTGTGAAACCTGGAATGACCGTGCAGTCTTGTATCCAATCAGGGAAATTAAGCGCTTCGCTGCAGTAGTGTTCCCACCCATACCAACTCACAGGGCAGTCACGCGCAGGCGCATACGCATAACATGGCTGTATTAGGTAGGTAGTTGTGTTAAACCCCAAGCAACATTTTTTTGTTGCATTGTTTGTGGTTGGTTTTTGTGAATCATCCTCGACCAAGTCCACACAGTCTTTTATCTTATCAGGGAAAATGAGCTGATCGTTGCAATACCCAGACCCAGTATTGTTGCTAGGACCCCAAGCAATCCAATTCCCAGGGCAGCTAGTCGCAGGCGCTTTCGCATAACATGGCTGTGAATGGTAGGTCTTAGAGTTATACGCCATGCAACATATTGATGCAGCGTCGGCGCCATACTTTTCATCGCTACCAGAGTTTTCACACGCATTAATAAATACAGCCAACGATGTCGCCAGCAATGATAAGACCAGTATTCTCTTAAGCATAAGTCTCCACAATTTTTTTTGCTTTGGCTTCATTGTTAGATAGTAACAACAGTTGCACAGAGCTGTCAAATCTTTGGCCAAAATAAAGTCGTACAAAATAAAAGGAGAGTTAGAACTTAAGTTTTTTTGGGTGCATTCTTTTTTGGTGCAGCCTTTGACTTAGATTTTTTAAGCACTTCTTGATCAGGAACTAAGCGAATTGTGGCGTGAACTTCTAATTTGGCATTCGATAAAACTTTCAGCAAAATATCCTGAATCTCAATGCCGTTTAAAAATCCACGCAATTCGCGGGTTACTGACTGCATCACATCACGTCTAGTTTTTTCTGCCTGGGCCAGCAGAGAAAAAAAAGGTTCTACCGAAGTACCAGTTGCCAGCGCTTTTTTTATCCAATCAGCAACCCCGCGAGTAGAAGATTCCTGCTCTTTTTCAGAAGTACCTTCTTCTGGCAAATTATTGTCGCCCACTTCCCGCATACTTCCTCACATTACACGCACTCATGCTTGATAAAAAAAATTCAGTCTGTGTTACCTTAGCATTGTACAGACCGGCAACGTTTTTTATTTCGCAAAAAGCAACTTAAACGCGGAGGATCAAGTGTCTCATCATATCGCACCTTCCTTTCTAGCAGCTCCTCCCTCTCTTCTTGATTCTATTTTCAAAAATGCCGTTATTGCCGTCGCCATGCATCAGGAAGAAGGCGCCATGGGTTTTGTGATCAGCCGTCAAACAGATCTTTCCTTTCATGAATTGCTAGAAGACCTGTATATCAAACCCAAAGTTGCTGATCGCACAGTTCTTTATGGTGGACCTGTTTCCAGAAACTCTGGCTTTTTACTTTATGAACACGAGGCAAATCTTCCTCTGACCGCAGGACTTATACTCTGCGACACCATTTCCATTACGCCTTCTAGAGAACTGCTGAGCGAGGCTGCGGCGGGAAAACTTCCGGGACGTTTTGAACTTATTTTAGGCTATGCAGGTTGGGGACCTGGACAATTGGAAGTCGAGCTCTGTGGTGGAGGTTGGTTAAACACGCCTTTTTATCCAGAAATTATGTTTGATGTTCCTGTCTCAGAACGCTGGAACCATACTTTTAGACAGGTCGGCGTGTCACCTTATGCATTTATGAATGTTCCTGGTGGTGCCCAAGCATGATTATCTTGACCATTTTTCTAACTAATGGCATAAGCACTTCTTCGATGGTGCCGTGCCCGAGTGGTTAGGGAGCGGTCTGCAAAACCGCCCACATCGGTTCAATTCCGATCGGCACCTCCAGTTCTCTTTGGGATTAAATTTTATCCATGAAAAGCACGCGCGCTTATGCGCACACCAATATCGCACTCATTAAATACTGGGGTAAACTCCCGGGCCATTTAAATCTGCCGGCGACTGGATCACTTTCTTTAACGCTCGAAAATTTTGGAACACAAACCACGCTGTCTTTTATCGAGGCTGCGCAAGATATTTTTGTGCTAAATAACCAAGAGCAGACCGGCGAACCCCTTTTACGCGTGCAGCGTTTTCTAGATATTGTGCGCGCCCTTGGCAAAAGTGATCGACGCTGTTTAGTCGATTCGAGAAATGATGTCCCCACCAGTAGCGGTTTGGCCTCGTCAGCGTCGGGATTTGCCGCTTTAAGTTTGGCCGCTAATCAGCACTATGCCTTAAACCTGAATCCCGTCGATTTAAGTCAACTGGCCCGAGTAGGATCAGGCTCGGCAGCGCGCAGTATTTTTGGCGGATTTGTTTACATGCACCCTGGAACACCGGTTGATAAAACCGGAGGCTACGCTGAAGCACTGGCTACAGATCCTGCTTTAGATATCAGACTCATCGTCGTTCAATGTGCTAATACTTGCAAAGAAATTTCCTCACGCGCAGGTATGCTGCACACCAGCAATACTTCGCCCTACTACCCGACATGGCTCGCTACTCACGCAAAGGACCTAGAAGAGGCGACCAGGGCTGCCATGCAGGGTGATTTTAAAACCTTAGGGGAGCTCACTGAACACTCCACTTTAAAAATGCACGCTTGCATGCTCGCAGCCAAACCTGGCTTTTGGTATTTTGAGCCTTTAACCATTGCTGTTATGAATAAGGTCAAAGCCCTCCGAAACGACGGTGTGAATTGCTATTTCACCATGGATGCAGGCCCACACGTCAAAGTTCTTTGCAAGGCCCAACATGCAGAAGACATTGCCAAGTCTTTTAAGAAAATCAAAGGCATTGTGCGAATTGACATCGCCAAACCCGGCCCCGGAGCCAAATTACAATGAGCAAACGGCTTAGCAGCGCTCCGGGAAAGCTTGTAATTGCTGGAGAATATGCTGTTTTAGAAGGGTATCCGGGCATTGTGACCGCCGTTGGCAAAAGAGCCTATGTCACCAGTGAGCCTGCGCCCAATTGGCAGATGCAAACTCAAGGACGTGGCCTTGTCGATCTTCCCTGTCCCACTGCTGAATTTGAATTAATTAATCAGTTATTAAACGCCGCACAAAATCAAAAAAATCTAAGTCCTCCTAAAAAATTTAAAATTGATTCATCTGCGCTTTATCATCAGACTAAAGATAAAATTTGCAAACTTGGCTTAGGTTCATCCGCCGCTGTTACCACTTGTTTAGCGGCGCAATGCTTGGACAGTAGCTTTTTTGATATCGACGCCATTTTTGCCTTGAGTTTTACAGCCCATAAAGCTTTTATGCATGAAACCGGATCGGGAATTGATATATCAGCCTCTTGCTATGGTGGAATTTTATCTTTTCAGCTGTCGCCAGAAATTATGTTACCCTCTATCACCCCCTTAACTCTTGCCATTGATCCAAACTGCCTCATCGGTGTCTTTACTAAAAAAGCGCAAGACACGCGTTTGTTTTTAAAAGCAGTTTTCCAATTAAAAAATCAAGCGCCTCGTGAATACCATGCCATCATGAAAAATTTAGGAGAGCAAGCAATTGCGCTTGAAAGTCCCCTTTGTTTGAAACCTGACTGGCTGCAACTCATCACTTTAATAAACGATGTACTGATTTCGCTGCAAGAATTAGGAAGAAAGGCCGGCATAGATATCGTGACTGATAAGCATCAATATTTGGCGGAAATAGCTAAAGAACATGGGGGCGCAGCTAAGCCTAGCGGCGCTGGCGGCGGAGATATGGCTCTTTGTTTCATTCCTGTGGAACAAAAAAGCAAGTTTTTGCAAAGTTTAAAACAGTTGGATCTAGAACATATACCCTTAGACTTCTTGGCTCCAGGTATAGACATTAAAAATATTAAATAAAGCAGGAGATTTTTATGCAATCAACGCTTCTTGGCGACTCTTTAAAAACATACCTGCCTAAGCTTTTTTTTAAGGCTTCATTTTTAGAAATTGCCCTATGGCAATGGAGCAGCTTAACCGCTCTTCTGCTCTTGGCTTATTTTCTATCTTGGTATTTGAGCAAAGCATTTCTCCATGTGGTTTTTCGTCTTTTGCTGCAACAGTTTCCACTTCTGGATAAGGCAATTTTAAAAACCTTCTTTGCGCCACTGCGCGTTCTATTTTTGCTGACCTGCTTCGCCATTGGTATACAATTTATTGGCCTTAATCCCAGCGCCCATGCGGCTTTTTTGCTTATGCAAAAGCTTGTGTTGGTTTTTAATTTGACCTGGCTATCCTTTCGCGCCGTTGACATTTTTACCGAGCGACTGGCAGAGAGCTTAATCAAAAAAAATAAAATCAGCATCATCACCATGCTGCCACTGATTCGCCGCATTTTTAAAACCTCGGTGACGGTTCTAGCGATTTTGACAGCCCTGCAGAATTTAGGTTTCGAAGTCACCGCTCTAATTGCTGGTCTTGGTATTGGTGGTATAGCTATTGCCTTGGCTGCACAAAAAACATTAGAAAACCTGTTTGGCGGCGCCATGCTTATTTTAGATCAACCGATCCGCGTGGGTGATTCGTGTCGTTTTGGTGTTAATCAAGGAACTGTCGAGGAGATCGGTCTACGTAGCACCAAAATTAGAACCTTAGAACGCACCCTCATTTCGGTGCCCAATTCAGATTTATCACAAATGGAATTGGAAAATCTTGACGCACGCGATCGCTTTCGTTTTCACAGTATTGTTTCTCTTGATTCTCAAACCAGCCCCGATCAAATTCGTTACGTACTCACAGCAATTCGCCAATTACTTTTGGGCCATATACGTGTCGACAATGATCCTGCCCGCGTTCGTTTTATCGGCTTTGGCGCGTATGCTTTAGAAATCGAAATTCATGCCTATATTTTAACCTCGATACAAAATGATTTTATGGCAATCCGTGAATATTTGTTGTTGGGTATCATGGATATCATTGCTCAAAGCGGAACCAGTCTGGCTTTTCCAATACAGACCACCGGCATTACTCGAAATTAACCTATGGAAAAAATCCAAAAACAAGAACTAAGCGTTCACGCCTCCGGAGTTGTAGCGCAGGCGGCACCAATTCCACGTTGATCGTTTTCAATTCGTCATGGCGAGGAGCGTAGCAACGTGGCAGTCCAGTTTTTTTTGCTCTGGATTGCTTCGCCTTCGGAGGCTTGTGCCGATCCCAAAATTTATTTTAAACAACCTATTGCTTTTAATTTATTATGTTTTTATTGATTGCCGCAGCATGTTGTTGCGGCAAAAAATACCGCGCCCTATCTCTCAAAAGTAAAGGCGCGGCAAGCTCCATTCGAGAATGGCGCCGACGTTTTTTAAAACCAGCTTTTTAAGAAAAGTTTAAGTAATTGTTCTCAAAAACGTGACAAAAATCAATTGATTCGGATAATACAGTGTAGCGCTGTTCTTTCATAGTGACTTAATTCTTTTGTATTTCAACAACTCAAGTCAATTGAACCGCTCGATATTTTTCCCTGTATGCGTAATCGCGTTAGGCCAGACAGAGTATGCTATTTAATGAGTTCAGTACATCCAGTTGTGCATGTCGCTCATGTCGCATGTATTAGATTGAGGTGGTGGAGTATTACCCTTGCTGTTGCACCCGCCGCACCCGTACTCGGGGGCGGCGGTGACATTAACACCGTCCATAGGCATAGAAGTGCTGTCGCAGCATTCCCATTTGGGGCAGCATGGTTCCATTTCGTAAGTCGCATGTCCTGTTTGGTTTTGGATTTCGGGAGGCGCACGTGTCGACACTTCGTGTATGGTGCAGACCCTCCAGGTGCGATCGCACCCTATCACCGCGCTCGCTACATCTTCGGCTGTGATTGAGTGCCCCGTACCAATTGATACCCATTGCACAGTTTTGTTTCGCGTTGTAGATTCGTAGTCTCCCCCCGTGCAGCTAACGAGAGAGCCCATTAATACCGTCCACATTGGTAAAGAAGTGATTCCTATGGTCATTTGGTTCCCCTAATATCGGTATTTGTTGTTTTGGTTAGGTATTTTTTTTTCTTAGGTGCGGCCATAAGCGGGCTGCCTCCCACCCGATGTACTGGTGTCTGCGGCACGTCGCGTTCTTTGAGCGGATAGTGCAAGCCTATTAGTCCACCTTGGCTTAAGTTAACAAATCCTTGCACGTGTTTCTCCAAACGCTCTTTTGTTAACGTTTGTTGCTCTAAAAGCGAAGTCACACGAGCAACTACTG